>NZ_CP009354.1:3000000-3294490 GCF_000772105.1 Vibrio tubiashii ATCC 19109 | reverse complement strand
ACATTGCAACCAAAGCGAAGATGACACAGTGCCCCCACTCGAAGTAATTGATCTGAAAAGATTGGCAATTTTACCTGTTGATAACCAAGATCGCCAGTAAATGATCGACGATCCAGTGAATAAGATCTAAGTTATTCACAATATTTTCGACATTATTCGTTAGATCCTCACATTCTGCCCCATTTTTACTCACACTTTGATCCACATTAAGGCATTTTTAGCGAGATCTTTGTTCTGGTGATAAGTCTGTGAATGAAAATTTTTCATCACCCAAAATTCGTCTTTTCTCCGCGAGCCTCGTCTAACAGGTTGAATATCAGCAAATCACCTCACCTTATTACTCTACTGTCTAGGTTATTGCACTTGGTTATTTATCTAATTAAGTAAAGTGACAGTAGTATTTATCCCCATAATTATATGGAGTTGTACTATGAAAAACTGGATTAAGGCTGCAGTTGCAGCTATCGCGCTTTCTGCTGCTACTGTCCAAGCAGCGACTGAAGTTAAAGTCGGAATGTCGGGTCGCTACTTCCCGTTTACTTTCGTTCAGCAAGACAAACTACAAGGTTTCGAAGTAGACCTGTGGGATGAGATCGGTAAACGCAACGATTACAAAGTAGAATACGTCACGGCTAACTTCTCTGGTCTATTTGGTCTGTTAGAAACGGGTCGTATCGACACTATCTCTAACCAGATCACTATGACGGATGCACGTAAGGCGAAGTACCTATTCGCTGACCCATACGTGGTCGATGGCGCGCAAATCACAGTTCGTAAAGGCAATGACAGCATTCAAGGCATTGAAGATCTTGAAGGTAAAACAGTCGCAGTAAACTTAGGTTCTAACTTCGAGCAGCTACTGCGTAACTACGACAAAGATGGCAAGATCAATATCAAGACATACGACACAGGTATTGAGCACGATGTCGCACTAGGCCGTGCAGATGCATTCGTGATGGATCGCTTGTCAGCATTAGAGCTGATCAAGAAAACCGGTCTTCCGCTACAACTTGCGGGTCAGCCATTTGAAACCATCCAGAACGCTTGGCCATTTGTTGACGACGAAAATGGTAAAAAACTTCAAGCAGAAGTGAACCAAGCACTCGCAGCCATGCGCGCAGACGGTACGCTGAAGACCATATCTGAGAAGTGGTTCGGCGCAGACATCACCGAGTAAACCATTAGACATTTCTATCTGAATTAGATAGAACTCTAAAACCCACTGCTTCCCTTCCTTTGCAGTGGGTTTTGCTTTTTTACGTCGTTATTTAATCATTGGAATACGCTATGGGATTCGATTTTAACTACATGCTGGATCTGATGCCGATACTGCTCAAGTATCTTGGCACTACGATGGAGATGGCAACTTGGGGTTTGCTATTTTCACTGATTTTATCCGTCATTTTGGCCAATATCCGTGTATTTCGCGTCCCAGTTCTTGATCAACTCAGCCAGCTATACATCAGCTTTTTCCGTGGTACGCCACTGTTAGTACAATTATTCCTGCTTTACTACGGCCTGCCGCAGATCTTTCCGTGGTTAGTTGGACTGGATGCTTTCAGCGCAGCTGTGATTGGTTTGACTCTTCACTTCGCGGCTTACATGGCCGAGAGTATTCGCGCAGCAATAATCGGTATTGACCGCAGCCAAATGGAAGCCAGTTTATCTGTGGGCATGACGACCTCTCAGGCTATGCGTCGCGTCATCCTGCCACAAGCCACTCGCGTCGCACTGCCATCACTGATGAACTACTTCATTGATATGATCAAGTCCACCTCGCTAGCGTTTACACTCGGTGTCGCAGAGATCATGGCGAAAGCGCAGATGGAAGCGTCATCCAGTTTCCGCTTCTTTGAAGCATTCTTAGCAGTCGCATTAATCTACTGGGGTGTGGTGGTCATTCTGACTAGAGTACAAATTTGGGCGGAAGCGAAACTGAATAAGGCGTATGTACGATGATTAAACTCAACAATATCCATAAGCGCTTTGGCGATACCGAAGTTCTCAAAGGCATCGACCTAGAGATTAACCAAGGTGAAATCATCGTTATCATAGGCTCAAGTGGCACAGGTAAATCGACCTTACTGCGCACAGTTAACTTTCTCGAAAATGCGGATAAAGGCGTCATCACAATCGATGATGTTAGCGTTAATACCGAAAAACATACCAAAGCGGAAGTGTTAGCTCTACGGCGTAAAACCGGTTTTGTGTTTCAAAACTACGCTCTGTTCGCCCATATGACAGCCAGACAAAATATCGCCGAAGGCTTAGTCACGGTGCGCGGTTGGAAAAAAGCCGACGCATTGCGCCGTGCTCAAGAGATTCTTGATGACATTGGTTTAGGTGACAAAGGGGATAGTTATCCAGCGGCACTGTCTGGGGGCCAGCAGCAGCGTGTGGGTATCGGCAGAGCGATGGCGCTGCAACCTGAGCTACTGCTATTTGATGAGCCGACATCAGCGCTTGATCCCGAATGGGTTGGAGAAGTTCTTAATTTAATGAAGGACTTAGCAACTAAGCATCAGACGATGCTGGTGGTGACTCACGAAATGCAATTTGCCAGAGAGGTCGCCGACAGAGTGATCTTTATGGCGGAAGGAAACATTGTTGAGCAAGGTTCTCCACAGGATATCTTTGGCAATCCACAAGATCCTCGCCTGCAAAAATTTCTTCGACAAGTCGGTGCTGAGTAAAGATCAACGGATAGGATCGAACGATCCTTGAGATTTTGCTCACACTACGTATAATCGCCCGGTCGGAATTTAGCGCTTGCACAAAGATTGACACTTTGTGTGACTGTGATTACAATTCCGCCTCTTTGTTGAGAGGCGTCGGTTTGTCCTCTTTATATATAAAGAAGACATTATTGCCCACGCCGGGTTAACATTGACCTAAAACTACTGATCAGTAAAGGTAATTATCATGAAACGCACTTTTCAACCTTCAGTTCTAAAGCGCAAGCGTACTCACGGTTTCCGTGCACGTATGGCTACTAAGAACGGTCGTGCTACTATCAATGCACGTCGTGCAAAAGGCCGTAAGCGTCTTTCTAAGTAATCGTTAGATTATTTTGAAAACGTACGCGTTCAATCGGGAGTTACGCTTGTTAACTCCCGAGCATTATCAAAATGTCTTTCAGCAAGCTCACAGAGCTGGCTCACCTCATTTCACCATCATTGCTCGTAAAAATAGCCTATCTCATCCTCGACTAGGTTTAGCCGTTCCCAAGAAACAGATCAAAACCGCTGTAGGTCGTAACCGTTTTAAGCGCCTTGCACGTGAAAGCTTTCGTAACAATCAACATCAGCTTGCTAACAAAGATTTTGTTGTTATTGCCAAGAAAAGCGCGCAAGATTTAAGCAATGAAGATATTTTCAAACTGTTTGATAAATTATGGCAGCGCCTGTCTCGCCCTTCGCGTGGTTAGCAATCGGATTCGTCCGTCTCTATCAAGGTTTTATTAGTCCGCTTATCGGACCACGTTGTCGTTTTACTCCAACCTGCTCTACTTATGCCATTGAAGCGTTAAAAGCTCACGGTTTTGTAAAAGGGTGTTGGTTATCGAGCAAACGTCTATTAAAATGCCATCCTTTGAATGAAGGGGGGTATGACCCCGTTCCACCAGTCCAAAAACAAGACAGAGATAAATAACGATGGATTCTCAACGTAATATCCTGTTAATCGCGCTAGCACTGGTTTCTTTCCTATTGTTCCAGCAATGGCAAGTTGCAAAGAATCCAATGCCTCAGCCGGTTGAGCAGGCTCAATCAAGCAGTACTCTACCTGCACCATCTTTTGCCGACGAGCTAGATCCAGCTCCAATGCAGCAAGCTTCTGCTAAAACGGTTACTGTGACCACTGATGTATTGACTCTGTCGATTGATACGGTGGGTGGTGATGTAATTCATGCAGACCTAAACCAATACTCAAACGAGCTAGATTCAGCTGACCCATTTGTTCTGCTTAAGAACGAAGCCGGCCATCAGTTTATCGCGCAAAGTGGTCTTGTCGGCCCTCAAGGGATCGACCTTAGCAGCTCAAACCGCCCTGCTTACTCTGTAAGCGCAGACAGCTTTACTCTAGCTGACGGTCAAGATGAACTGCGTATTCCAATGACATTCACTGCGAATGGTCTTGAGTACACAAAAACATTCATTGTTAAGCGTGGGAGCTACGCACTTGACGTTGAATATGACATCGTAAACAAATCTGGCAACAACGCGACATTTGGTATGTACGCTCACCTACGTCAAAACCTACTTGACGCTGGTGGTAGCATCACAATGCCAACTTACCGCGGTGGTGCATACTCTACTGAAGATACTCGCTACAAGAAGTACAGCTTCGAAGACATGCAAGATCGTAACCTATCTCTACCACTGACTAATGGTCAGGGTTGGGCAGCGATGATCCAGCACTACTTCGCGACTGCGTGGATTCCACGTGATGAACCAGGTACTAACCTTTACACTCGTGTGATCGGTAACCTAGGTGATATCGGTGTGCGCATGCCAAACAAGACCATTGCGGATGGCGATAGCGCAAACTTCAAAGCAACACTTTGGGTTGGTCCTAAACTGCAAGACCAAATGGCTGAAGTGGCACCAAACCTAGACCTAGTAGTTGACTACGGTTGGTTATGGTTTATTGCAAAACCTCTGCACTCACTGCTTTCGTTCATTCAAGGCTTTGTTAGCAACTGGGGTGTGGCAATCATCTGTTTGACCTTCATTGTCCGTGGTGCGATGTACCCACTAACTAAGGCACAGTACACCTCAATGGCGAAAATGCGTATGCTTCAGCCTAAGCTGCAAGCGATGCGTGAGCGAATTGGCGATGACCGTCAGCGCATGAGCCAAGAAATGATGGAACTGTATAAGAAAGAGAAAGTAAACCCACTTGGTGGCTGTTTACCTCTGATTCTACAGATGCCTATTTTCATCGCTCTTTACTGGGCATTAATGGAATCGGTAGAGCTACGTCACTCTCCATTCTTTGGTTGGATTCATGACCTTTCAGCGCAAGACCCATACTACATCTTGCCACTACTGATGGGTGCTTCTATGTTCTTAATCCAGAAGATGAGCCCAACAACCGTAACGGATCCAATGCAGCAGAAGATCATGACCTTTATGCCGGTTATGTTTACTTTCTTCTTCCTGTTCTTCCCGTCAGGTCTAGTTCTTTACTGGTTGGTATCGAACATCGTAACCCTTATCCAGCAAACGCTTATTTACAAAGCGCTGGAGAAAAAAGGCTTACACAGCAAGTAACCTTTAGTGGAATTAACAACGAAAGGCGGCCAAAAGGTCGCCTTTTTTATTTGAGCTGATTACAATTCAGCTAACAGAATTTTTGCCCAGCGCGGCATTTAAATAGCACAGGCACATTTATGACAACAGATACCATAGTTGCTCAAGCAACAGCGCCCGGTCGTGGTGGCGTCGGGATTATTCGCGTATCCGGCCCTTTAGCAGCGCAAGTCGCTACTGAAGTGACAGGCAAAGAGTTACGTCCACGTTACGCTGAGTATCTGCCATTTAACTCACAAGATGGCCATCAGATCGACCAAGGTATCGCACTCTACTTCCCTAACCCACACTCATTTACTGGTGAGGATGTTCTTGAGCTTCAAGGGCATGGCGGTCCCGTTGTGATGGATATGCTGATTAAGCGCATCCTCCAGATCCCTGGGATACGTACCGCAAGACCTGGTGAGTTCTCAGAGCGTGCTTTCCTTAACGATAAGCTCGATCTGGCTCAAGCAGAAGCGATTGCTGACTTAATTGATGCCAGTTCTGAAGAAGCGGCCAAATCTGCACTCCAGTCGCTGCAAGGCGCATTTTCAGGCCGAATCAATACCCTAGTAGAATCACTGATCCACTTACGTATCTATGTCGAAGCGGCGATTGATTTCCCTGAAGAAGAGATCGACTTTCTTGCCGACGGTAAGGTCGCTGCCGATCTGCAAACCATCATCGATAACCTAGCAGCGGTACGCAAAGAAGCGACACAAGGCGCTATCATGCGCGAAGGGATGAAAGTGGTCATCGCAGGTCGTCCGAATGCGGGTAAATCAAGCCTGCTCAATGCCCTGTCAGGTAAAGAATCTGCGATTGTGACGGATATTGCCGGCACAACACGTGACGTGCTGCGCGAGCACATTCATATTGATGGGATGCCACTGCATATTATTGATACCGCAGGTCTGCGTGACGCCTCTGATGAAGTAGAAAAAATCGGTATCGAACGCGCTTGGGATGAAATTGCTCAAGCAGACCGAGTTCTGTTTATGGTTGATGGCACGACGACAGACGCCACCGATCCGAAAGAGATTTGGCCAGACTTCGTTGATCGCTTACCCGACAATATCGGTATGACAGTGATCCGCAACAAGGCCGATCAAACTGGTGAAGATCTCGGTATCTGTCATGTCAACGATCCAACCTTAATCAGGCTGTCAGCGAAAACAGGCGATGGCGTTGAAGCGCTGCGTACTCACCTCAAAGAGTGCATGGGTTTCGCTGGTGGTAATGAAGGCGGCTTTATGGCCCGACGTCGCCACTTAGAAGCACTCGATCGCGCCACAGAGCACCTAGATATAGGTCAGCAGCAACTTGAAGGCTATATGGCAGGAGAAATCTTAGCCGAGGAACTGCGTATCACTCAGCAGCACTTAAGCGAGATAACCGGCGAGTTTAGCTCTGATGACCTTCTAGGGCGCATCTTCTCTTCTTTCTGTATCGGAAAATAATCTATAACGCGGCCTCTGGTCGCGTTTTTTCATTGTGTATAAAGGAACACCTATGATCCACATTATTACAGGTAGCACACTGGGTGGTGCTGAGTATGTGGGAGACCACCTCAGTGATCTACTAATCGAAAAAGGCTTTGAGACTACCATCCATAACCAACCTAATTTGGCACAAGTTGACAATAAGGGTACTTGGTTAATCATTACTTCAACTCACGGCGCTGGCGAATACCCAGATAATATTCAGCCGTTTATTCAAGCTCTACAAGACACACCACCGAAAATGAGTGAGGTCAAATACGCGACGATCGCCATTGGTGATTCGAGTTACGATACGTTCTGTGCAGCGGGTCAGCATGCCCATGACCTACTTGCCGATATCGGCGCTACAGCACTGACAGAGTGTTTTACTATCGATGTTCTCAGCCATGATGTACCAGAAGATGCCGCAGAAAGCTGGTTAAATGACCATATTGAGCTTTTCTAATCCCCTTCTAAGTGGTCAATTTCTTGGCCACTTCCCCCTTTTGTGAATAACTTTCCTTACTCCCCAAAAACTGTTCGCTCATTTTTTAATCATTTCATCTGTGGATAAACTACGATCTTTCCGGTGATTAACCTATAGTTATCCAAATAATAACTTAGATCCTTTTTTACCCCTGTGTATAACTACCAATTTTGATCCCAGTTAATCCTCGATCTGATCAAGGCAAGATCACATGATACGATCCAAATAAGATCCATGATCTTGTTGATCATTTTCTACTTATCCACAGAAACGGTCGATCTTAATAGTAGATCTAATAAAAGATCATATATATAGATCTTATATATATAAGGATTTCACTGCTTGAAGGAAAAGAGCCAAAAGCATTTTCTCAGCCCGTGAAAGAAGGTAGAATAACGCTCTTTTTCTCTATCCAACTCTCTATTGAATACCTGAGGTCGGTTCATGCTTTATCACGAAAAATTTGATGTCATCGTCGTTGGTGGCGGTCACGCAGGAACGGAAGCCGCACTCGCATCTGCTCGTACAGGGCAAAAAACCCTGTTACTCACTCACAACATTGACACCTTAGGTCAGATGTCGTGTAACCCAGCAATTGGTGGGATCGGTAAAGGTCACTTAGTCAAAGAAGTCGACGCGATGGGCGGTTTAATGGCTCAAGCGATTGATCATTCCGGTATTCAATTTAGAACACTCAACGCCTCGAAAGGCCCAGCTGTACGAGCAACTCGTGCTCAAGCTGATCGTGCGTTGTACAAAGCTTATGTTCGCAACGCGCTAGAAAACGCCCCTAACCTCACTCTGTTCCAACAATCTGTTGATGATCTTATTGTTGAGCAAGATCGTGTCTTGGGTGTTGTTACCCAGATGGGACTGCGTTTCTACGCAAAAGCAGTTGTGCTGACTGTGGGGACTTTCCTCGGCGGTAAGATCCATATTGGTATGGAGAGCTCGTCAGGTGGTCGTGCGGGGGATCCGCCATCGATCGCGCTGGCTGATCGTCTGCGTGAACTGCCGTTTAGAGTCGATCGTTTAAAAACAGGCACACCTCCACGCATTGATGCGCGCAGTGTCGATTTTTCTGAGTTAGAAGCTCAACATGGTGATAATCCTGCACCCGTATTTTCGTTTATTGGAAAGCGTGAACAGCATCCGCGTCAAATCCCATGTTTTATCACTCACACCAACGAGCAGACTCACGATGTAATTCGTAACAACCTTGATCGCAGCCCAATGTACGCGGGTGTGATTGAAGGTATTGGCCCGCGCTACTGTCCGTCAATCGAAGACAAGGTGATGCGTTTTGCTGACAAGAACAGCCACCAGATCTTTATTGAGCCAGAAGGGCTTGATACGCATGAGCTGTATCCAAATGGTATTTCCACCAGCTTGCCGTTTGATGTTCAAGTTCAGATCGTACGCTCGATGAAAGGGTTCGAAAACGCGCATATCGTGCGCCCAGGTTATGCGATTGAGTATGACTTCTTCGACCCACGCGACTTAAAGCAGACCTATGAAACCAAATTTATTAGTGGTTTGTTCTTTGCGGGACAAATTAACGGTACCACGGGTTACGAGGAAGCTGCGGCACAAGGCTTGATGGCTGGCCTTAACGCCAGTCTGTTTAGCCAAGACAAAGAAGGCTGGAGCCCACGTCGTGATCAAGCTTACATGGGAGTGTTGATTGATGACCTATCGACCATGGGTACTAAAGAACCTTACCGTATGTTTACTTCACGCGCGGAATACCGTTTGTTACTGCGTGAAGATAACGCGGACTTACGTTTGACTGAGCAAGCTCGTCAGCTTGGCTTGGTTGATGATGTACGTTGGGCTCGATTTAATCAAAAAATCGACAATATCGAAGCTGAGCGTCAACGCTTGAAAGAGATCTGGATGAACCCTAAATCACAAGGGGTTGATGCACTAAATGAATTGCTAAAAACACCGATGGCACGTGAAGCGAGTGGTGAAGATTTACTGCGTCGTCCAGAAATGTCTTACGATCAATTGACTCAGCTAGACGCATTCGCCCCAGCCATCGAAGATCAACAAGCCGCTGAGCAGGTTGAAATCCAAGTTAAATACGAAGGTTATATCAAACGCCAGCAAGATGAGATCGAAAAGTCGCTGCGCCATGAGCATACAAAGATCCCAGTCGATTTAGATTACGCTATGGTCAGCGGTTTATCGAATGAAGTGGTGGCGAAACTGACAGAAGCAAAACCGGAGTCTATCGGTATCGCTTCGCGCATTTCAGGCATTACACCGGCTGCGATTTCGATTCTTTTAGTTCACTTGAAAAAACATGGCCTGCTGAAAAAAGGCGAGGAAGCATAATGTCTCAACTACGCACTCAACTTGATGAACTGATTGCTCAGACCGATCTAGAGGTCTCGCCTCGTCAGCGTGAACAGCTGGTTGGCTATGTCGAAATGCTCAACAAATGGAACAAGGCGTACAACCTGACATCGGTACGCGATCCACAAGAGATGCTGGTGAAGCACATTATGGACAGCATCATTGTTAGCACTCACTTACAGGGTGAGTGTTTTATTGATGTCGGTACAGGACCAGGCCTGCCAGGCATTCCTTTGTCCATTATGAACCCTGACAAAACGTTTGTGTTGCTAGATAGCTTGGGCAAACGCATTCGTTTTATCAAACAAGTTCTTCATGAACTCAAAATAGAAAATGTGACACCGATTCAAAGTCGAGTCGAAGAATACCAGCCTGAAGATAAATTCGATGGCGTATTAAGTCGTGCATTTGCTTCAATGACTGATATGGTTGAGTGGTGCCACCATCTACCAAAATCACAAGGTGGGCATTTCTTGGCGCTGAAAGGTCAATTACCACAGGATGAGATTGAGCAATTACCTGAGTGGTGTTCTGTGACCGACGTCAAAGCTTTGAATGTTCCTCAATTGGAAGGTGAGCGTCATCTAGTAATCTTATCGCGCAAGGAATAAAAGCGAGGTTCATTGTGGGAAAAATCGTAGCGATCGCCAACCAGAAAGGCGGGGTTGGAAAAACAACGACATGCATCAACTTAGCCGCATCTATGGCTGCGACTAAGCGTAAGGTATTGGTGATAGACCTCGACCCACAAGGCAATGCAACGATGGCCAGTGGTGTAGATAAATACCAAGTCGATGCCACGGCTTATGAGCTGCTGGTAGAAGATGTGCCGTTTGATGAAGTGGTGTGTCGTAAGACATCCGGCAACTATGATTTAGTGGCGGCCAATGGAGATGTGACGGCGGCTGAAATCAAACTGATGGAAGTTTTTGCCCGTGAAGTTCGCCTTAAGCACGCTTTAGCATCAGTTCGCGATAACTATGATTTCATCTTTATCGATTGTCCTCCTTCTCTAAACCTTCTTACAATCAACGCTATGGCCGCAGCCGATTCGGTTTTGGTTCCAATGCAGTGTGAGTATTTTGCACTTGAAGGTTTAACCGCGTTAATGGATACAATCAGTAAGCTTGCTGCTGTTGTAAACGAAAATCTAAAAATCGAAGGGTTACTACGTACTATGTATGACCCTCGCAACAGACTGTCGAACGAAGTATCCGATCAACTTAAAAAGCACTTTGGCAACAAGGTGTACCGCACCGTTATTCCGCGCAATGTGCGTCTCGCTGAAGCGCCTAGTCATGGTAAACCGGCAATGTATTACGATAAATACTCTGCAGGTGCTAAGGCTTATTTAGCTCTAGCTGGTGAGATGCTTCGCCGCGAAGAAGTCCCTGCATAACGACAACCAAAGGAATTCCGTCTCATGTCTAAGCGTGGTTTAGGTAAAGGGCTTGATGCCCTGCTTTCAACCAGTTCACTAGCGCGTGAAAAACAGCAAAGTGCACTGCACAGCCAAGAACTGTCATCGGATGGTAGTCTCACCGATTTAAATATTAACAGCTTAAAGCCGGGTGTTTACCAGCCGCGCAAAGAGATGGAGCCTGAAGCGCTAGAAGAGCTTGCCGCTTCAATTGAATCTCAAGGGATTATTCAGCCTATCGTGGTGAGACAGGTTGACGGTGACAAATTTGAAATCATCGCCGGAGAACGTCGCTGGCGAGCAGCTCGTAAGGCGGGCCTTAAGCAAGTACCATGCGTGGTGAAGAATGTCGAAGATCGCGCAGCGATCGCTATGGCATTGATCGAGAACATTCAGCGTGAAGATCTTAATGTGATCGAAGAAGCGGTTGCTCTCGATCGTCTGCAAGAAGAGTTTAGCCTGACTCATCAGCAGGTTGCTGATGTTATTGGTAAGTCTCGCGCGGCGGTAAGTAACTTATTGCGTCTAAATCAGCTAGAAGATGACGTGAAAGGTTTAGTTTCCGGTAATTTGCTTGATATGGGGCATGCTAGGGCGCTGTTGGCTCTTGAAGGTGAGCAACAGGTCGAGATTGCTCAGCAGGTCGCCAAAAAGAAAATGACCGTTCGTCAGACCGAGCAGTTAGTGAAAAAGTGTCTCCAGCCTCAATCTGAAGCAAAAAATGAGGTTCAAGACGCTGAAGCACAACAAATGTCACAAAAATTGAGTGAAATGCTTGGGGCTAAAGTTGCAATTGTGCGCGCTGACAACGGCAAGTCGAAAGTGACGATTAGTCTTGATGAGCCTCACAAATTAGAGCAGTTAATTGCCAAGCTTGAAAGCTAAATGAGATAATTGATCTCAATCAATATATGTAAAAATCGAATTTTTGTGCGGAAGTTGTCGGCTTGTAAACAAAATTGTAACTTTTTGCGGTGTTTTAATTGCAATCAGTTCGACTCACCGTATAATTTTCGCCAATTTCCCAGCCCTGAGGTAGTAAAGCTGTGGATTTTACTAGAGGTACGAATACATGGTAGCTGCGTTAGCTAGACCAGGACGAGCGCTTGCAAAGCAATTGTTAATGATCGAGGCGAGCGCGGTTGCGTTAGTGGCAGCGGGTATGGCGATAGCCGTCAATACTGAATGGGGAATCTCAGCGCTAATTGGAGGGAGCATATTTGTTGTCGCCAATGCTGTATTTGCCTTGTGTGCTTTTCTGTTTGTAGGGGCTCGTGCAGCAAAAATGGTTGCTGCGTCTTTCTACACCGGAGTGGCACTAAAGATCCTCATTACTGTGGCTCTCTTCTCTGTTGCTTACATGTATATGCAGGTGGAACTCGTTCCCCTCAAACTAACCTATTTGCTGGTATTAGGGATTAATATCTTTGCGCCAGCGCTATTCATTAACAACAAAAAATAGGATGAGTTATGGCTGCGCCAGGTGAAGCGCTAACATCGTCCGGATACATTGCCCACCACTTATCAAACCTATCTTTAGCAAAGCTAGGCTTGGTAGCGGAGGAGACAAGTTTCTGGAACGTACATATCGATAGCCTGTTTTTTTCTTGGTTTACTGGTTTAATTTTCTTAGGAATTTTCTACAAAGTAGCGAAGAGAACAACAGCGGGTGTACCAGGTAAGCTTCAGTGTGCTGTTGAAATGATCGTAGAATTTGTCGCGGAAAACGTCAAAGATACGTTCCATGGACGCAACCCATTGATTGCCCCTCTAGCACTAACTATCTTTTGTTGGGTATTTTTGATGAACGTGATGGACTTAGTTCCTATCGATTTCTTACCTTACCCAGCAGAGCATTGGCTTGGTATTCCTTACCTTAAGGTTGTACCGTCAGCTGATGTTAATATCACCATGGCTATGGCTCTAGGCGTGTTTGCTCTGATGATCTACTACAGCATCAAAGTAAAAGGTCTAGGTGGATTCGCCAAAGAACTTGCTTTACATCCATTTAATCACCCAATCATGATTCCGTTTAACCTACTGATTGAAGTGGTATCGCTACTTGCGAAGCCTCTATCACTTGGTATGCGTCTATTTGGTAACATGTTCGCGGGTGAGGTTGTATTCATTCTTTGTGCGGCAATGTTACCATGGTATTTACAATGGATGGGTTCACTACCGTGGGCAATCTTCCATATCTTGGTTATTACGATTCAGGCCTTCGTGTTTATGATGCTTACGATTGTTTATATGTCGATGGCACACGAAGACAGTGATCACTAATTTTTTAAACTCTTATTAGTCAAAAAGTATATTTGGAGATAGTAATGGAAACTGTACTGAGCTTTTCAGCAATCGCAGTAGCAATCATCGTTGGTCTATGTGCAGTAGGTACTGCAATCGGCTTCGCAATCCTAGGTGGTAAGTTCCTAGAAGGTGCTGCGCGTCAACCAGAAATGGCTCCTATGCTACAAGTTAAGATGTTCATCATCGCTGGTCTACTAGATGCGGTTCCAATGATCGGTATCGTAATCGCTCTACTATTTACTTTCGCAAACCCATTCGTTGGTCAACTAGCTGGTTAATCATTGCTTTTCAGAGACAAACATTGGTTTGTCATTGATTAACACTAAGTCCAATTAAAGAGGGGTAGCTGTTGTGAATATGAACGCAACTCTGCTGGGTCAAGCAATCTCGTTCGCTCTGTTTGTGTGGTTCTGCATGAAGTATGTATGGCCGCCAATCATGAACGCAATCGAAGAACGTCAGAAGAAAATTGCTGACGGCCTTCATGCGGCAGAACGTGCTGAGAAAGACTTGAATCTAGCTCAAGCTAACGCTTCTTCTCAATTGAAAGAAGCGAAGCGCACAGCAACTGAGGTCATTGAGCAAGCGAACAAGCGTAAAGCTCAAATTCTAGACGAAGCTCGTGAGGAAGCTCAGGCAGAACGCCAGAAAATCCTTGCGCAAGCAGAAGCTGAACTTGAAGCAGAACGCAACCGTGCGCGCGATGAACTGCGCAAACAAGTTGCAACTCTGGCTTTAGCTGGTGCTGAGAAAATCCTAGAGCGCTCTATCGATAAAGACGCGCACAAAGATCTTCTCGACAACATTACTGCAAAACTTTAAGTCTGGGGGCGCACATGGCTGATATGACTACTATCGCACGCCCCTATGCTAAAGCAGCATTCGACTTTGCTGTAGAAAAAGGCCAACTAGACCAATGGGGTCAGATGTTGTCTTTTGCCGCGGAAGTCGCCAACAACGAACAAGTACACGAGCTATTAACTAGCTCAATGTCTGCAGACAAACTTGCAGAAGTATTTGTTGCGGTATGTGGCGAACAAGTTGATGAGTTTGGCCAAAACCTGATTAAGGTGATGGCGGAGAATGGCCGATTATTGGCTCTTCCTGATGTATGTGCTGAGTTCCTGTTGTTAAAACAAGAGCACGAGAAAGAAATCAGTGTAGAAGTGACTTCTGCGACTGAACTTTCAGAACAGCAAAAAGCAGACATCAGCAGCAAACTTGAAACGCGTCTTGAACGCAAAGTCCAGCTGAATTGCAGCATAGATGAGGCCCTACTTGGTGGGGTTATTATTAGAGCCGGAGACTTAGTCATCGATAACTCAGCTCGTGGTCGTTTGAACCGCCTGAGCGATGCATTGCAGTCTTAATGGGGATTGGAGCATGCAACTTAATTCCACGGAAATTAGCGATCTAATTAAACAACGTATCGAATCTTTCGAAGTTGTTAGTGAAGCTCGCAACGAAGGTACTATCGTATCGGTAAGCGATGGTATCATTCGCATTCACGGCCTAGCGGACGTGATGCAAGGTGAAATGATTGAATTACCGGGTGGCCGTTATGCACTAGCACTTAACCTTGAGCGTGACTCGGTTGGTGCGGTTGTAATGGGCCCATATGCTGACCTTAAGGAAGGCATGAAAGTTACAGGTACTGGTCGTATTCTTGAAGTACCAGTTGGTCCTGAAATGCTTGGTCGTGTTGTAAACACACTAGGTGAGCCAATCGATGGTAAAGGTCCAATCGAAGCGAAACTGTCTTCGCCTGTAGAAGTGATTGCACCAGGTGTAATCGACCGTAAATCGGTAGATCAACCTGTGCAAACTGGTTACAAATCTGTTGACTCAATGATCCCAATCGGTCGTGGTCAGCGTGAGCTTGTAATCGGTGACCGTCAGACTGGTAAAACAGCAATGGCGATCGATGCAATCATCAACCAGAAAGACTCTGGTATTTTCTCAATCTACGTAGCAATCGGTCAGAAAGCATCGACTATCGCTAACGTAGTTCGCAAACTAGAAGAGCACGGCGCGCTAGCTAACACTATCGTTGTTGTTGCATCTGCTTCTGAATCTGCAGCGCTACAATACCTAGCGCCATACGCAGGTTGTGCGATGGGTGAATACTTCCGTGATCGCGGTGAAGACGCACTGATTGTTTATGATGATCTATCTAAGCAAGCGGTAGCTTACCGTCAGATCTCTCTACTACTAAAACGTCCACCAGGTCGTGAAGCATTCCCAGGTGATGTTTTCTACCTCCACTCACGTCTACTAGAGCGTGCTGCTCGTGTAAGCGAAGAGTACGTAGAGAAGTTCACTAACGGTGAAGTGAAAGGTAAGACAGGTTCTTTGACTGCACTACCTATCATCGAAACTCAAGCTGGTGACGTTTCAGCATTCGTACCGACAAACGTAATCTCGATTACTGACGGTCAGATCTTCCTACAGACTGAGCTATTCAACGCGGGTGTTCGCCCAGCGGTTGACCCAGGTATCTCAGTATCTCGTGTTGGTGGTTCTGCACAGACGAAAATCATCAAGAAGCTATCAGGTGGTATCCGTACTGCACTAGCTCAGTACCGTGAACTAGCGGCTTTCGCACAGTTCTCGTCTGACCTTGATGAAGCGACAAAGAAACAGCTAGACCACGGTCAGAAAGTTACAGAACTAATGAAGCAGAAGCAGTACGCTCCAATGTCTGTATTCGACCAAGCTCTAGTTATCTTTGCGGCAGAGCGCGGCTACCTAGCAGATGTTGAATTAAGCAAACTGCTAGATTTCGAAGCGGCTCTACTATCGTATGCTCGCGGTCAATACGCTGAATTTGCAGCTGAGATCGACAAGACGGGTGCATACAACGATGAAGTTGAAGCACAGCTGAAGAAGCTGACTGACGACTTCGTAGCAACCCAAACTTGGTAATAGGTCGGTGGCAGTAATGTCACCAACTAATGGAGAGTAACGATGGCCGGCGCAAAAGAGATACGTAATAAAATCGGTAGTGTTAAAAGCACTCAGAAGATTACGAAAGCAATGGAAATGGTAGCAGCTTCAAAAATGCGTCGCTCTCAAGACGCAATGGAAGCTTCTCGTCCATACGCTGAAACAATACGTAAAGTGATCGGTCACGTAGCAAACGCAAGTCTAGAGTATCGTCATCCATACCTAGAAGAGCGTGAAGCTAAGCGTGTTGGTTACATCATCGTTTCAACAGACCGTGGCCTCTGTGGCGGCTTGAACATTAACGTGTTCAAAAAAGCTGTGACAGATATGCAAAGCTGGAAAGAGAAAGGTGCTGAAGTTGAACTGGCATTGATTGGTTCAAAAGCAACAGCTTTCTTTAACAACAGTGGTGCAAAAGTGGCTGCTCAGGTTTCAGGCCTAGGCGATCAGCCAAGCCTTGAAGACCTTATCGGTTCTGTCAGCGTAATGCTTAAGAAATACGATGAAGGTGAATTGGACCGCCTATATGTGGTGAGCAACAAGTTTGTGAACACTATGGTTCAACAACCAACGATCGATCAATTACTACCTTTGCCTAAATCGGACAGCGAAGAGATGCAGCGTACCCACCAGTGGGACTACATCTACGAGCCAGAACCAAAATCGCTACTAGATACACTTCTAGTGCGTTATGTGGAATCTCAAGTATACCAAGGTGTGGTTGAGAATCTTGCTTGTGAGCAAGCGGCTCGAATGATTGCAATGAAAGCTGCAACTGATAATGCGAGCAACCTGATTGATGACTTAGAACTTGTGTACAACAAAGCCCGTCAGGCTGCGATTACACAAGAACTATCAGAAATCGTTTCAGGTGCAGCAGCGGTTTAAGCTTAGGTAAAACGAAATAGTTTAGAGGATTAACGATGGCTACAGGTAAGATCGTACAGATCATCGGTGCGGTAGTCGACGTAGAGTTCCCACAGAGCGAAGTACCTAGTGTATATGACGCTCTAAACGTTACTGAATCAAAAGAGCGTCTAGTTCTTGAGGTTCAACAACAGCTAGGCGGTGGCGTAGTTCGTTGTATCGTTATGGGTAGCTCTGATGGTTTACGTCGTGGAGTTGAAGTTGTAAATACTGGCGCTCCAATTTCAGTACCAGTAGGTACTAAGACCCTTGGTCGTATCATGAACGTACTTGGTGATGCGATTGATGAGTGTGGTGAAATCGGTGCGGAAGAGACTTACTCTATCCACCGTGAAGCACCAAGCTACGAAGAGCAATCAAACGAAACTGCTCTACTAGAAACTGGCGTTAAAGTAATCGACCTAGTTTGTCCATTCGCTAAGGGTGGTAAAATCGGTCTATTCGGTGGTGCAGGTGTAGGTAAGACCGTTAACATGATGGAACTTATCAACAACATCGCACTACAACACTCTGGTCTTTCAGTATTCGCAGGTGTTGGTGAGCGTACTCGTGAGGGTAACGACTTCTACTTCGAAATGCAGGAAGCTGGCGTTGTAAACGTTGAGAATCCAGAAGAATCGAAAGTAGCAATGGTTTACGGTCAGATGAACGAGCCACCAGGCAACCGTCTACGTGTTGCACTGACTGGTCTAACAATGGCAGAGCGTTTCCGTGACGAAGGTCGTGACGTTCTACTGTTCGTTGATAACATCTACCGTTACACGCTAGCAGGTACTGAGGTATCCGCACTTCTAGGCCGTATGCCTTCTGCGGTAGGTTACCAGCCTACACTAGCAGAAGAGATGGGTGTTCTTCAGGAGCGTATCACGTCAACTAAAGCAGGTTCTATCACGTCTGTACAGGCGGTATACGTACCAGCGGATGACTTGACTGACCCTTCTCCAGCAACAACGTTCGCTCACTTAGATGCAACGGTTGTACTTAACCGTAACATCGCAGCAATGGGTCTATACCCAGCGATCGACCCGCTAGATTCGACTTCTCGTCAGCTAGACCCACTAGTAGTAGGTCAAGAGCACTACGACATCGCTCGTGGCGTTCAGCAGACACTTCAGCGCTACAAAGAGCTGAAAGATATCATTGCGATTCTAGGTATGGACGAGCTATCTGAAGAAGATAAGCAAGTTGTATCTCGTGCACGTAAGATTGAGCGTTTCCTAACTCAGCCTTACCACGTAGCGGAAGTATTTACTGGCGACCCAGGTGTTTACGTACCTCTTAAAGAGACTCTACGTGGCTTCAAAGGTCTACTAGCTGGTGATTACGATGACATTCCAGAGCAAGCGTTCATGTACTGCGGTACGATCGACGATGCTATCGAGAATGCGAAGAAGCTATAAGGCTAACTAGGAGGCGATATGGCAGCAATAACCTTTCACCTAGACGTTGTTAGTGCGGAGAAGAAAATTTTCTCAGGCCTAGTTGAAACGTTCCAGGTGACCGGTAGCGAAGGTGAGCTTGGTATTTTCCATGGCCACACACCGCTGCTGACCGCTATCAAGCCTGGTATGGTGCGTATTGTTAAACAGCACGGCCACGAAGAAATTATCTATGTTTCTGGTGGTATGATAGAAGTTCAACCGGGTACAGCGACTGTACTGGCTGATACGGCTATCCGTGGTGAAGAGCTAGACGCAGCTAAGGCAGAGGAAGCTAAACGTCGCGCTGAGGAGAGTATCCACAACCAGCACGGCGATATGGACTTCGCTCAAGCGGCCAGTGAACTGGCTAAAGCCATTGCTCAGCTACGAGTTATCGAGCTGACGAAACAGCGTCGCTAATTCGCGACACTGTTTTAAAAGTGATAAAGGCGGTCGTAAGACCGCCTTTTTGCTTAATTTTTAACGGAAATTTTTCCTAATCAATTAACTAATCAAGGATTAGTGTCTAGAATACCTCTCAGTTTTAATACAAGTTCAAATGGGTAACTCAATGAAGTTTAGCGCAGTGATTCTGGCAGCGGGCAAAGGGACTCGCATGTATTCCAATAAACCTAAGGTTCTGCATACGCTTGCGGGTAAGCCGATGGTGAAACATGTGATTGACACATGTAATGGATTAGGCGCGCAGAACATCCATTTGGTGTATGGCCATGGTGGCGATCAAATGCAAGCTGAGCTAAGCAGTGAGTCAGTAAGTTGGGTGTTGCAAGCGGATCAGCTCGGTACAGGTCACGCAGTGGATCAAGCAGCACCACAGTTTGAAGATGATGAAAAGATCTTAGTGCTTTACGGCGATGTACCACTGATCTCAGAAGAGACCATTGAAAGCTTACTTGATGCCCAGCCAACAGGCGGTATCGCACTGCTAACTGTCGTACTAGATAATCCTATGGGCTACGGACGTATCGTGCGTAAGAACGGCCCTGTTGTTGCGATTGTTGAGCAAAAAGACGCGACAGAAGAGCAGAAGCTGATTAAAGAGATCAATACTGGTGTGATGGTTGCTACAGGCGGTGATCTGAAACGTTGGTTATCTGGTCTAAACAACAACAATGCTCAAGGTGAGTACTACTTAACCGATGTTATCGCTGCTGCCCATGATGAAGGTAGAGCGGTTGAAGCAGTTCATCCAGTTAACCCAATTGAAGTGGAAGGGGTTAACGACCGCGCTCAGTTGGCGCGTTTAGAGCGTGCGTTCCAGTCAATGCAAGCACAAAAGCTACTAGAGCAAGGTGTTATGCTGCGCGACCCCGCACGTTTCGATCTACGTGGTGAATTACAGTGCGGTATGGATTGTGAAATTGACGCCAATGTTATTATCGAAGGTAAAGTATCGCTCGGTGATAATGTCGTGATTGGCACTGGTTGCGTACTTAAAGATTGTGAAATAGACGATAACACGGTTGTTCGTCCGTACAGTGTGATTGAAGGTGCGACGGTCGGTGAAGAGTGTACAGTGGGTCCATTTACTCGTCTGCGCCCGGGTGCAGAGATGCGTAATGACTCTCACGTTGGTAACTTCGTTGAAGTGAAGAACGCTCGCCTTGGTGAGGGCTCTAAAGCTAATCACCTGACTTATTTAGGTGATGCCGAGATCGGTCAGCGCACCAATGTAGGGGCGGGTGTGATCACTTGTAACTATGATGGCGCAAACAAGTTTAAAACAACCATCGGCAACGATGTTTTTGTTGGCTCTGACAGTCAGCTGGTGGCGCCAGTCACTATCGCTGATGGTGCGACAATTGGTGCGGGAACGACTTTGACCAAAGATGTCGCTGAAGGTGAGTTAGTCATCACTCGCGCTAAAGAGCGTAAGATTTCAGGTTGGCAGCGCCCAGTAAAACAAAAGTAATCGCTTTTGCTACCAATAATAACGTAACAAAGCCGCTCATGATGAGCGGCTTTGTTGTATCTAGTTAGTTGGAAAGCGACTTAATGACTAGGAATAGCGATACGCTTTTCTAACCAACGAACAGCTTGAGAGACCAAAAGAATCAGCACTAAATATTCTAAAACCAGGAAGGTATAGATCTCTAAAGGTAAGTACTCATTAACCACTAGCTCGTTGGCGCGACGGGTTAGGTCACTTAGACCAATCACACTGACCAGTGAGCTCATTTTAAGAATATAAACAAACTGGTTGCCCAATGGCGGTAAGATTTGTCGAAATGCTTGCGGTAAAATTACTAAGCGCATCTTCTGCCAATAGTTCAAACCTAGCGACTCTGCTGCTTCATGTTGGCCGCGACTGATAGCTTGAATCCCACCGCGAAATACTTCTGCCATAAAGGCACTTTCCGCGATGGTCAGTGCAATGACCCCCGCCCAGAAATGATCGAGCGAGATATCCAATAAAGTAGGCATTCCATAATAAACCCACAGAAGTAACACGAGCACTGGCACAGAACGCACACTTTCTACATAGATTCGGTTGATAGCACGCAGATACTTCAGCGGTGAAAGCGCAGGCAACGCGATAATGAGCCCGAGCGTCATGGCAAACAACATACTCAGCAGAGAGACTTGAATTGTGTCGCTAAACCCGGCAAGTAGAAAGCTTACGTTGGTTCGGCCTTGATCGGTTGTTGGGTCGAGTACGTACCAACCCCACTGATAATCCGAACAGCCAGTGAGAAGTAACAGTGAACCAAGCAATAGATAACGAGAAGTCACATTACACCTTGTATTGACTAAAAAAATCCATTTGATGCTGCTATGTTAGCAATGAACGGGCTTAATTCGTAATAACTTTAGGGAAGATATAATGAACAAGTATATTCTGGCACTTGGATTGTGCTTATTGTCAGTGGGGCAGGTCATGGCTGAAACCAGTCGTTTACATCAAATCCTTGATAATGGGGTGCTACGTGTTGGTACAACAGGGGATTGGAATCCAATGACAATGAAGGATCCTGCTACCAATAGCTACCGTGGTTTTGATATTGATGTAACAACTGAGTTAGCTAAAGATCTTGGGGTGAAAGTCGAATATGTCGCAACCGATTGGAAAACGCTGGTCAACGGGGTGACTGCCAATAAGTACGACATTACCGGTAGTGCTTCGCTTAACATGTCGCGCGCCAAGGTAGCAGGCTACAGTCAGCCTTACTTCTACTTAGCTTTTGTTCCTGTGGTGCAGAAAAAGGATTTAGACAAGTATTCTGATTGGAGTGACTTTGATAAAGCTGAAGTAAAAGTGGCGGCAACGCTAGGCACGGTTCAAGAGAAGATGGTCAAAGAGTTCTTCCCATCAGCACAACATGTGGTTATTGAAGCGCCAGCGCGTGACTTCCAAGAGTTACTGGCACGCAGAGCCGATGTCTCGGTGACTTCAAACGTAGAGGCTGCAACGCTGGTGGAGAAGTTTAAACAATTGGCCATTGTTCCAGTTAAAGAGCCACGTAAGCCGACGCCAATCGCGATGCTACTGCCACAGGATGATCAGGTTTGGATTAATTACCTGAATCACTGGGTCGAGCTGAAGAAAACTCAAGGATTCTTCAAAAAGACCGCTGAGAAGTGGGGGCTGAAAAGTTTGTAACTGCTTACTTATCCGGCTGAAACTAAAAAGAGCCGCAATTGCGGCTCTTTGTCTATTTATTCATCACCGACGACTCTCGAATTGTCTGGTGCTGTGAAGTGTTGGGATAACTCACGATTAGACACCACGTAGCCAATCCACATTCCGCCCATACAAATCACAATCGCAATACCTGTCACTAGTTGAGCCTGACTTGCCATCGCGGCGACTAACGCACTGGCTAGGCTGCTGACACAGATCTGTAGGCTATTCTGTAATCCTGCTGCAGTTGCTGGACTTTGCTGTGCACTGGCTAATGCGCGATTAACAACGATTGGGTATAGAGCACCGTTGGCTACCGCAATCAAACAGAACGGAGCAAGAATTGGCCAGATTGACGTTAGCTGCCACTGAGAGGCGATAAATATCAGTAGAGAAGCGACACTGAACAGCCCGATCAACTGGCGCAGGACTTTCTCATCACCATATTTACGCACGCCGACTTTACCTAAGTAGCCGCCAGCCATAAAGGCGATAGTCTGTGGAATAAAGCTCAAACCAATATCTTTCGCTTCGTAGCCAAGCTGAGACATGATCTCTGGCATTCCGGTTAGGTAAGCAAAGAATGCCGCTGATGCCGTGGCGAACATAAACACATTACCTAGGTAGGTCTTGGAACCTAGCAGTGCCTTAATATCTGCCGACATGCTGGTTTGCTTGACCTCGGCCTTTTCATTGTTCTGTGTCATGGTTGTGATAACGAGTAGCGCACCCATTAGTGTCAGAGCGACAAAAATACTGTGCCAGCCAAAGTTATCTGCCAATAGCACACCTAGCTGAGGCGCAAGTGCCGGAGACAATGCTACTAAAGGCATGATCGTAGCAAAGATCTGTTGGCTATTACTTGAGTGACGTTTGATCACCATTGCTTGCCAGATGACTGCTGGTGCACAAACACCGATCGCTTGCACAAAGCGCAGAGCCAGTAGCTGCCATACTTGATCGCTAAACGCCAAGCCAAATGATGCGATGGTGAAAATCACCAATCCGGCTGCTAGGGTATTGCGGTGGCCAAATTTGTCCGAGGCCAAGCCCCACATCAACTGACCAAAAGCCATACCAATAAGAAAGACAGTTAGTGAAAGAGCGATTTGTTCAGGGCCTGTCGCAAAGTCGATTTCCATCGCTTTGAATGCAGGTAAGTACATGTCGGTGGCAATAAAGCCGAGCATCGAAAGGGCTGCGAGATAAACAAGCTGTAGTTTTGAAATTTTCATGATTCAACCAATCAAATTATTTAATCATTATTTACTCAGTATCAGTTGGCGCCAACCCTGATTTATTTACCTCGCCATTCTATTTTTCGATTTTCAGAAAATAAAACGTTAAAATTATTGGTTATCAATCAAAAATTTTGAACGGTTGTGTGTTATGTATTCAAAATCGTCGCTTGAGATGTTAGATACCGTTGCCCGCTTGGGAAGTTTTACCGCTGCGGCTGAGGTGCTGCATAAAGTCCCTTCAGCGATCAGTTATGGCGTGCGTCAGGTCGAGCAAGAGTTGGACGTGATCTTGTTTCGCCGTCTGCCAAGGAAAGTAGAGCTGACACCCGCAGGCGAACTGTTTATTGCTGAAGCTCGATTACTGCTGAGACAGATGGAAGATCTTAAGGCGCAAACCAAACGTGCTGCTCAAGGCTGGCAATCGACACTCAAGCTGACCTTAGACAATGTGGTCAAGCTAGATAAGCTTAAACCGCTAGTGGAAGACTTTTACCGTGAGTTCGAGTTCGCTGAGCTGCAGATCAATATGGAAGTGTTTAACGGTTCATGGGAGGCGATAGCACAAGAGCGAGCAGATATCGTGATTGGAGCGACGTCTGCGGTTCCTGTTGGTGGTGATTTTGAAGTGAGAGATATGGGGGTTTTGGACTGGGCATTTGTAATGTCTCCAGCGCATCCTTGTGTCCGCCAACAAAATCTAACTGAAGAGTTTGTCAGTCAGTATCCGGCGATCTGCTTGGATGATACCTCTAGCGTGTTGCCCAAGCGTCACACAGGGCATTATCCGCAGCAGCGGCGTTTGTTACTGCCCAATTGGTACAGTGCGATAGAGTGTCTCAAGAATGGCGTCGGGGTAGGTTATATGCCTAGGCACATTGCAATGCCGTTAATTCTTGATGGGGTGCTGGTGGAGAAAACGCTGCCAGATGAAAAGCCGATCAGCCAGTGTTGTTTAGTTTGGCGCAAGGATGATAACCATAAGCTTATTCAGTGGATGGTGGATTACTTAGGCTCTTCCAATCAACTCCATCACGACTGGTTAAAGCACTAAAGAAAACGCCAGCGTAATGCTGGCGTTATTTTAATTGATTACTGCTTAAGGGCGTTCAAAGACGGTTGCGATACCCTGACCTAAACCGATACACATTGTAGCTAGACCATATTTGGCATCTTTGGCTTCCATTAGGTTAATCAGTGTGGTCGAAATACGAGAACCAGAACAACCCAGCGGGTGACCAAGAGCGATAGCACCACCATTAAGGTTGACCTTCTCGTCCATCACTTCCAGTAAACCCAGATCTTTAGCACAAGGTAAAGATTGAGCAGCAAATGCTTCATTTAGCTCTACCACATCCATATCTTCGATAGAGAGACCTGCACGTTTGAGCGCTTTCTGAGTTGCCGGTACAGGGCCATAACCCATGATGGATGGATCGCAACCCGCAATAGCCATACCTTTGATGCGTGCGCGAATTGGCAAGCCAAGTTCATTGGCTTTGTCTTCGCTCATGATCAGCATGGCTGATGCACCATCAGATAGCGCAGAGGATGTACCTGCGGTGACGGTTCCGTTTGCAGGGTCAAATACTGGACGAAGCTGAGATAGACCTTCTACTGAGGTTTCCGGACGAATCACTTCATCGTGATCTAGCGTGAATAGGGTACCGTCCGCAGCGTGGCCCTCAATTGGAAGGATCTCGTTTTTAAAGCGGCCTTCAACGGTCGCGGCGTGGGCACGAGCATGAGAACGCGCGGCAAACTCATCTTGTTGTTCACGGCTGATACCATGCAGTTTGCCAAGCATTTCTGCGGTTAAACCCATCATACCCGCGGCTTTAGCAACGTTTTTCGACATGCCTGGGTGGAAATCCACACCATGGTTCATAGGAACATGCCCCATGTGCTCAACTCCACCAATGAGGCAAATTTCCGCATCACCAGTCATGATTGCGCGTGTACCATCATGCAGAGCCTGCATTGATGAACCACATAGGCGGTTGACAGTTACCGCACCAACTTCAATTGGCAAGCCTGCAAGCAGTGCTGCATTACGCGCAACGTTAAAGCCTTGTTCTAACGTTTGTTGTACACAGCCCCAGTAGATATCTTCAATCTCGCTTGGGTTAACCTGAGGGTTGCGCGCAAGAATACCTTTCATTAGGTGAGCAGAAAGATCTTCGGCGCGAGTATGACGGAAAGCTCCACCTTTAGAGCGTCCCATCGGTGTACGTAGACAATCTACTACGACAACGTTTTTAGTTTGATTAGTCATTTGGGAATCTCCTTAGATAGAACCTTGTTGCTGAGCACCATAAAAGGTTTGGCCTTTTTCAGCCATATCAATCAGCAACTGTGGTACTTGGTACATAGCGCCTAGATCTGAGTATTGGTTTGCCATTGCGACAAACTCGGCAATACCTACGCTATCTAAGTAACGGAAAACGCCACCTCGGAATGGAGGGAAGCCCAGACCATAAACTAAAGCCATATCTGCTTCTTGAGGAGAAGCTATGATGTTTTCTTGCAGACACAAGACAACTTCATTGATCATCGGAATCATCATTCGTTGGATGATGGTTTGATCATCGAACTCTTGTTTCTCAGCACAAACGTCGGCGAGTACTGGCAGAATATCTTCACTGAATGTCTTCTTCGGTTTGCCTTTTCTATCCAAAGCGTAGCTATAGAAGCCGCTACCATTCTTCTGACCATACTTGTCTGCTTCAAAAAGAGCATCAATCGCATCACGACCTTGTTTACCCATACGCTCTGGGAAACCTTGAGCCATTACCGCTTGGGCGTGGTGAGCGGTATCAATACCGACTACATCTAGCAGATAGGCAGGTCCCATTGGCCAGCCAAACTTACGTTCCATGACGTTGTCGATCTTAGTGAAATCAGCACCGTCACGTAGCAACATGCTGAAACCACCAAAGTAAGGGAAGAGTACGCGGTTGACGAAGAATCCCGGACAGTCATTCACTACGATTGGTGATTTACCCATTTTCGCAGCGTAAGCGACAACACGGTTGATGGTTTCATCTGAGGTGTGTTCACCACGGATGATCTCGACTAAAGGCATGCGGTGTACAGGGTTGAAGAAATGCATACCACAGAAATTTTCTGGTCGCTTAAGTGATTTAGCCAGCAGATTGATCGGGATAGTTGATGTATTTGAGGTAATGACGGTTTCGTCACCCACTTGTTGCTCGACTTCACTGAGTACTGCCGCTTTCACTTTCGGATTTTCAACTACTGCTTCAACGATAACATCCGTGTCTTCGATGCCTGCGTAATGAAGGCTTGGAGTGATCGAAGCTAGGATACCCGCCATCTTAAAGCCATCAATACGGCCGCGAGATAGGCGCTTGTTAAGCAGTTTTGAGGCTTCAGTCATACCTAAATCTAGCGACGCTTGGGCGATATCTTTCATTAAGACAGGAACACCTTTAAGTGCCGACTGATAAGCAATACCGCCACCCATGATACCTGCACCTAATACCGCTGCACGTTGAGTGTCTTTGCTAGCAGACTTAGCCGCTTTTTTAGCTAGCCCTTTAATATATTGATCATTAAGGAACAGACCAACTAGAGACTTGGCTTCTTCTGATTTCGCTAGCTTAACAAAATGTTTGCGTTCAACATCAAGCGCTTCATTGCGCGCAAAACGAGCACCTTCCTCGATAGTCACTACTGCTGTCATTGGCGCAGGATAGTGAGGGCCAGCCTTCTGAGCGACCAAGCCTTTTGCCATCGTAAAGCTCATCATAGATTCAAGCTTGCTGAGTGAAAGTGGCGATGTTTTTTGTTTACGTCGTTCTTTCCAATCCAGCTTCTCATTGATCGCTTGGGTTAGAGTTTTAATCGCTGACTCGTACAGAGCATCTGTCTCGACAATTGCATCGAGTAGACCGATCTTAAGTGCTTCATCCGCTCGGCAAGCTTTGCCTTGTGTAATGACTTCCATCGCGCTGTCGGCACCGATAACACGCGGTAAGCGAACACAACCACCAAAGCCTGGCATGATTCCGAGTTTAGTCTCTGGTAAGCCAATGCTGGTGGTTTTATCACCAATACGCATGTCAGTAGCGAGTACACACTCACATCCACCACCTAGTGTGTGGCCTTTTAAAACAGAAAGTGTCGGTACGGGTAGGTCTTCAAGTTTATTAAAGATGCTGTTAGCAAATTGAAGCCATTGATCTAGCTCTTGCTCTGATTTGGCAAATAGGCCCAGAAACTCAGTAATGTCAGCGCCAACAATAAACGCCTCTTTATCTGAAGTAAGCAGTAAGCCTTTGAGAGAGCTGTGAGCTTTAAGCGCATCAAGAGCCTTATCCAGTGACTCAAGAGTGGCGAGGTCGAGCTTGTTAACAGACGCTGGTGCACAGAAGCTGAGCTCAGCGATTCCGTCTTGTAATTCCTTTACCTGTAGGGTTTCGGCTTGGTAAATCATTGTCTATCTCCATGACATACAATCTTCGGATTGCGTGTACAGCGGTTGGTTGAGTTGCAACCGCTGTAAAGGAAAGTGGTGTTATAGTTATTCTGGTTAGACCAGTGGTTTTAGTTTGGACTTGCTGCTGGTTAAATTCAATACATTTTTTAAACAAGTGTTTAACATTGTGCGCTCGGACAGATCTTAGGCGACGTTAAATTCGCTCTCGTGATACACTGCGAGCAAGACATAACACGAACCACAACCATGAATGACCTGCCGTACTTAATACCTGCACAACCCACTCAGTTTGAAGAGGAAATAAAGAAAAGTGTCTTTATTACTTACCTTGCGCATACTCCATCAATTGACTTAGCTAAAGCGTTTGTTGAGCAGATAAAAAGCAAACACTCGGATGCGCGACATAATTGCTGGGGATTTGTTGCCGGTAGACCTGAAGATTCAATGCAATGGGGCTTTAGCGACGACGGTGAGCCATCAGGAACCGCGGGGAAACCTATATTGGCGCAATTATCAGGGTCGGGAGTGGGTGAAATTACGGCTGTGGTGACTCGCTACTCTGGTGGTATCAAGCTGGGAACCGGTGGATTGGTTAAAGCATATGGTGGTGGGGTACAGCAAGCTCTCAAGTCGCTTCAAACAATTGAGAAAAAAATAACCACAAAACTACTACTAGAGTTAGACTATGGGTTTATGCCAATTGCACAGTCTCTATTTCCTCAGTTCGGAGCTCAAGAAGTCAGTGCTGAGTACAGTGAGTTGGTTAAAATGGTTATCGAGATTGAACTTCGTCAAGTGAGTGACTTTACTCAAACCATTATTAATAAGAGTGGCGCCAAGGTACAGGTTACCTCGTTGGACAAACAACAAAGATAATTAGGAAGTCGGAAGCTACGCTTCATAAATCAATCTAACCATGCAATTTCGATCCATTATTCGCATCGTCGGGCTTTTGCTCGCGCTTTTTAGTCTCTCTATGCTAGCTCCTGCTTTAGTGGCGCTTATCTATCGAGACGGTGCAGGTGTTCCTTTTGTCACCACCTTTTTTGTTCTGCTGTTTTGCGGAACCGTGTGTTGGTTTCCAAACCGACGCCATAAACATGAATTAAAAGCTCGTGATGGTTTTCTGATCGTCGTTTTGTTTTGGACGGTACTCGGAAGTGCAGGTTCACTGCCATTTCTCATCGCTGACAATCCCAATGTTTCTGTCACAGACGCTTTCTTTGAGTCTTTTTCTGCTTTAACCACCACCGGAGCCACGGTCATTGTTGGTCTTGATGACTTGCCCAAAGCAATCTTGTTTTATCGTCAATTCCTACAATGGTTTGGCGGTATGGGTATCATCGTACTTGCCGTTGCGATCTTACCGGTGTTAGGTATCGGTGGTATGCAGCTTTACCGAGCTGAAATTCCGGGGCCAGTAAAAGACACCAAGATGACGCCGCGTATCGCCGAAACGGCGAAAGCACTGTGGTATATCTATTTAAGTCTAACCATTGCTTGTGCTGCTTCTTTTTGGCTTGCGGGGATGACACCGTTTGATGCAATAAGCCATAGCTTCTCGACAATCGCCATCGGTGGTTTCTCTACCCATGATGCGAGTATGGGACATTTCGACAGTTACGCGATCAATATGATTACTGTTGTGTTCCTTTTGATCTCGGCATGTAACTACTCACTTCACTTTGCAGCCTTTGCCTCTGGTGGTGTGCATCCTAAGTACTATTGGAAGGACCCTGAGTTTAGAGCCTTTATCTTTATTCAGGTCTTACTGTTTGTGGTTTGTTTCCTAGTTTTATTAAACCACCACTCATATAACTCGGTATATGACGCCTTTGATCAGGCTCTTTTCCAAACGGTTTCCATTTCGACCACAGCAGGCTTCACAACGACAGGCTTTGCTGAGTGGCCACTATTCTTACCCGTGCTGTTGCTTTTCTCCTCCTTTATTGGTGGATGTGCGGGTTCTACCGGTGGTGGTATGAAAGTCATCCGTATTTTATTACTGACGTTGCAAGGTGTGCGTGAACTGAAGCGTTTGGTACACCCGCGTGCAGTGTATACGATCAAAGTCGGCGGTAGTTCTCTTCCTCAGCGGGTTGTCGATGCTGTGTGGGGATTCTTCTCTGCCTATGCTCTGGTTTTTGTTGTCTGCATGTTAGGTCTGATTGCGACTGGAATGGATGAGCTAAGTGCTTTCTCTGCGGTTGCGGCGACACTCAACAATTTAGGTCCGGGTCTTGGTGAAGTGGCACTTCACTTTGGTGATGTGAATGACAAGGCGAAATGGGTTCTGATTGTTTCGATGCTATTTGGACGACTGGAAATCTTTACTCTACTTATACTACTTACGCCAACGTTCTGGCGTAGCTAAGGAGACGATGTGGCAAAGGCGCTATTTCTCTATTCAAGCCGTGAAGGTCAAACTAAAAAGATATTTAGCCATATACAGACAGACCTGTCTGAATATGATTGTGAACTGCTCGACCTACACACCATAGACACGGTGGATTTCAGCCAATATGAGCGAGTGCTTATTGGTGCCTCCATTCGTTATGGTCATCTTAACAAAAAGCTCTATCAGTTTATTGAGCGTAACTTGTCTTCTTTACAACAGAGTAAAGTTGCTTTCTTCTGTGTGAATCTAACGGCACGTAAAGAAGACCAAGGAAAGGATACGCCTGAAGGTAGTGCTTATATAAAGACATTTCTTAAAAAGTCACCTTGGCAGCCTCAACTTATCGGTGTCTTTGCTGGTGCTCTCTATTACCCACGCTATAACTGGTTCGATAGAACAATGATTAAATTCATTATGAGTATGACGGGAGGAGAGACAGATACAAGTAAAGAGGTAGAGTACACCAACTGGGAAAAAGTGACTCTATTCGCCAATAAGTTTAAAGATATGTAAAGAAAAGGCTCACTTATAAGGCTTTTAGATCGAAATTTAATCGAACAATAAAAAAGTTAGAAAAAACTGAAAAAAGGGCTTGCCAAGAATCTTTCGATCTCTATAATGCCCCCTCGCTGACACGGCAACGCTTCGAAAGAAACGAGAACCCAGTTGGCAAGGTCAATTAGCCAAGCGGAAACGCTTGAAAAAAGTTTGAAAAAAGTGGTTGACACTAAACTTTATCTCGCTAAAATGGCCGTCCGATTTGAGCGAAGCTCAGTCGGAAAGCTCTTTAACAATATAAACCTATCAATCTGTGTGGGCACTCGTTGATGATAATCCAATTAGAAACTTCGGTTTCAAATTAGGTTTCAATGAAACGAAGTGACCATTGAATCTTCGGATTCAGCACAGTCAATTCAAACATTACTTTATGTAATGTTCAGTATTCATTGAGCCGACAAAATCTTAAATTGAAGAGTTTGATCATGGCTCAGATTGAACGCTGGCGGCAGGCCTAACACATGCAAGTCGAGCGGAAACGAGTTAACTGAACCTTCGGGGAACGTTAACGGCGTCGAGCGGCGGACGGGTGAGTAATGCCTGGGAAATTGCCCTGATGTGGGGGATAACCATTGGAAACGATGGCTAATACCGCATAATAGCTTCGGCTCAAAGAGGGGGACCTTCGGGCCTCTCGCGTCAGGATATGCCCAGGTGGGATTAGCTAGTTGGTGAGGTAAAGGCTCACCAAGGCGACGATCCCTAGCTGGTCTGAGAGGATGATCAGCCACACTGGAACTGAGACACGGTCCAGACTCCTACGGGAGGCAGCAGTGGGGAATATTGCACAATGGGCGCAAGCCTGATGCAGCCATGCCGCGTGTATGAAGAAGGCCTTCGGGTTGTAAAGTACTTTCAGCAGTGAGGAAGGTGGTAGTGTTAATAGCACTATCATTTGACGTTAGCTGCAGAAGAAGCACCGGCTAACTCCGTGCCAGCAGCCGCGGTAATACGGAGGGTGCGAGCGTTAATCGGAATTACTGGGCGTAAAGCGCATGCAGGTGGTTTGTTAAGTCAGATGTGAAAGCCCGGGGCTCAACCTCGGAATTGCATTTGAAACTGGCAGACTAGAGTACTGTAGAGGGGGGTAGAATTTCAGGTGTAGCGGTGAAATGCGTAGAGATCTGAAGGAATACCGGTGGCGAAGGCGGCCCCCTGGACAGATACTGACACTCAGATGCGAAAGCGTGGGGAGCAAACAGGATTAGATACCCTGGTAGTCCACGCCGTAAACGATGTCTACTTGGAGGTTGTGGCCTTGAGCCGTGGCTTTCGGAGCTAACGCGTTAAGTAGACCGCCTGGGGAGTACGGTCGCAAGATTAAAACTCAAATGAATTGACGGGGGCCCGCACAAGCGGTGGAGCATGTGGTTTAATTCGATGCAACGCGAAGAACCTTACCTACTCTTGACATCCAGAGAACTTTCCAGAGATGGATTGGTGCCTTCGGGAACTCTGAGACAGGTGCTGCATGGCTGTCGTCAGCTCGTGTTGTGAAATGTTGGGTTAAGTCCCGCAACGAGCGCAACCCTTATCCTTGTTTGCCAGCGAGTAATGTCGGGAACTCCAGGGAGACTGCCGGTGATAAACCGGAGGAAGGTGGGGACGACGTCAAGTCATCATGGCCCTTACGAGTAGGGCTACACACGTGCTACAATGGCGCATACAGAGGGCGGCCAACTTGCGAAAGTGAGCGAATCCCAAAAAGTGCGTCGTAGTCCGGATCGGAGTCTGCAACTCGACTCCGTGAAGTCGGAATCGCTAGTAATCGTGGATCAGAATGCCACGGTGAATACGTTCCCGGGCCTTGTACACACCGCCCGTCACACCATGGGAGTGGGCTGCAAAAGAAGTGGGTAGTTTAACCTTCGGGAGGACGCTCACCACTTTGTGGTTCATGACTGGGGTGAAGTCGTAACAAGGTAGCCCTAGGGGAACCTGGGGCTGGATCACCTCCTTATACGATGATTATTGCGATGAGTGTTCACACAGATTGATGGTTTATGTAGTTTAAGAGATAGAACATCCCCCAAGATGTTCAACTTAGTGTCCCGTTCGTCTAGAGGCCTAGGACACCGCCCTTTCACGGCGGTAACAGGGGTTCGACTCCCCTACGGGATACCATTGGGTCGTTAGCTCAGTTGGTAGAGCAGTTGACTTTTAATCAATTGGTCGCAGGTTCGAATCCTGCACGACCCACCATTTTCTCAAGATATGGGGCTATAGCTCAGCTGGGAGAGCGCCTGCCTTGCACGCAGGAGGTCAGCAGTTCGATCCTGCTTAGCTCCACCATTCTTGATTCGATGGGCGATTAGCTCAGTTGGGAGAGCACCTGCCTTACAAGCAGGGGGTCACTGGTTCGAGCCCGGTATCGCCCACCATCTTTAAGCGCATTTGCGTAAGTGTTCTTAAAAATGGTTTCGAAAGAAATCTAGCTCTTTAACAATTTGGAAAGCTGACGAATAACAACAATCCCCATCTCTATGAGATGCGTTGTTATTCAATTAAAAGTTCTCAAATCCTAAAACTATGTTTTAGGTACCAACACACATTCAAGTGTTCTTGGAAATTTGAGTCCGGCAAAATCGTGTCTGCACATGTATAAAAATGCAGACAACTTTGGTTGTTTAAACAGAGACCCTTTGGGGTTGTATGGTTAAGTGACTAAGCGTACACGGTGGATGCCTTGGCAGTCAGAGGCGATGAAAGACGTAGTAACTTGCGATAAGCCCAGATTAGGTAGTAACAACCATTTGAGTCTGGGATTTCTGAATGGGGAAACCCATCTGCATAAGCAGATACTGTTAACTGAATACATAGGTTAACAGGGCGAACCGGGGGAACTGAAACATCTAAGTACCCCGAGGAAAAGAAATCAACCGAGATTCCGAAAGTAGCGGCGAGCGAAATTGGACTAGCCCTTAAGCTTTTAATGAGACAGGTGAAGCCTCTGGAAAGTGGCGCGATACAGGGTGATAGCCCCGTAACCGACATCTCATCATCAGTGAAATCGAGTAGGGCGGGACACGTGATATCCTGTCTGAATATGGGGGGACCATCCTCCAAGGCTAAATACTACTGACTGACCGATAGTGAACCAGTACCGTGAGGGAAAGGCGAAAAGAACCCCTGTGAGGGGAGTGAAATAGAACCTGAAACCGTGTACGTACAAGCAGTAGGAGCACCTTCGTGGTGTGACTGCGTACCTTTTGTATAATGGGTCAGCGACTTATATTCAGTAGCAAGGTTAACCATCTAGGGGAGCCGTAGAGAAATCGAGTCTTAACTGGGCGTCGAGTTGCTGGATATAGACCCGAAACCAGGTGATCTAGCCATGGGCAGGTTGAAGGTTGAGTAACATCAACTGGAGGACCGAACCGACTAATGTTGAAAAATTAGCGGATGACTTGTGGCTAGGGGTGAAAGGCCAATCAAACCTGGAGATAGCTGGTTCTCCCCGAAATCTATTTAGGTAGAGCCTCGGACGAATACTACTGGGGGTAGAGCACTGTTAAGGCTAGGGGGTCATCCCGACTTACCAACCCTTTGCAAACTCCGAATACCAGTAAGTACTATCCGGGAGACACACGGCGGGTGCTAACGTCCGTCGTGGAGAGGGAAACAACCCAGACCGCCAGCTAAGGTCCCAAATTATAGCTAAGTGGGAAACGATGTGGGAAGGCTTAGACAGCTAGGATGTTGGCTTAGAAGCAGCCATCATTTAAAGAAAGCGTAATAGCTCACTAGTCGAGTCGGCCTGCGCGGAAGATGTAACGGGGCTAAGCTATAAACCGAAGCTGCGGCAATGCGATTTATCGTATTGGGTAGGGGAGCGTTCTGTAAGCCGTTGAAGGTGAGTTGTAAAGCTTGCTGGAGGTATCAGAAGTGCGAATGCTGACATGAGTAACGATAAAGGGGGTGAAAAACCTCCTCGCCGGAAGACCAAGGGTTCCTGTCCAACGTTAATCGGGGCAGGGTAAGTCGACCCCTAAGGCGAGGCCGAAAGGCGTAGTCGATGGGAAACGGGTTAATATTCCCGTACTTCTTACAATTGCGATGGGGGGACGGAGAAGGCTAGGTGGGCCTGGCGACGGTTGTCCAGGTTCAAGTGCGTAGGCTTGAGAGTTAGGTAAATCCGGCTCTCTTTAAGGCTGAGACACGATGTCGAGCTACTACGGTAGTGAAGTCATTGATGCCATGCTTCCAGGAAAAGCCTCTAAGCTTCAGATTGTAAGGAATCGTACCCCAAACCGACACAGGTGGTCGGGTAGAGAATACCAAGGCGCTTGAGAGAACTCGGGTGAAGGAACTAGGCAAAATGGTACCGTAACTTCGGGAGAAGGTACGCTCTTGACGGTGAAGTCCCTTGCGGATGGAGCTATTGAGAGTCGCAGATACCAGGTGGCTGCAACTGTTTATTAAAAACACAGCACTGTGCAAAATCGTAAGATGACGTATACGGTGTGACGCCTGCCCGGTGCCGGAAGGTTAATTGATGGGGTTAGACGTAAGTCGAAGCTCTTGATCGAAGCCCCGGTAAACGGCGGCCGTAACTATAACGGTCCTAAGGTAGCGAAATTCCTTGTCGGGTAAGTTCCGACCTGCACGAATGGCGTAATGATGGCCACGCTGTCTCCACCCGAGACTCAGTGAAATTGAAATCGCTGTGAAGATGCAGTGTACCCGCGGCTAGACGGAAAGACCCCGTGAACCTTTACTACAGCTTGGCACTGAACATTGACCCTACATGTGTAGGATAGGTGGGAGGCTTTGAAACCGGTACGCCAGTATCGGTGGAGCCGTCCTTGAAATACCACCCTTGTAGTGTTGATGTTCTAACTTAGACCCGTTATCCGGGTTGAGGACAGTGCCTGGTGGGTAGTTTGACTGGGGCGGTCTCCTCCCAAAGAGTAACGGAGGAGCACGAAGGTGGGCTAATCACGGTTGGACATCGTGAGGTTAGTGCAATGGCATAAGCCCGCTTGACTGCGAGAATGACAATTCGAGCAGGTGCGAAAGCAGGTCATAGTGATCCGGTGGTTCTGTATGGAAGGGCCATCGCTCAACGGATAAAAGGTACTCCGGGGATAACAGGCTGATACCGCCCAAGAGTTCATATCGACGGCGGTGTTTGGCACCTCGATGTCGGCTCATCACATCCTGGGGCTGAAGTCGGTCCCAAGGGTATGGCTGTTCGCCATTTAAAGTGGTACGCGAGCTGGGTTTAGAACGTCGTGAGACAGTTCGGTCCCTATCTGCCGTGGGCGTTGGAAGATTGAAGGGGGCTGCTCCTAGTACGAGAGGACCGGAGTGGACGAACCTCTGGTGTTCGGGTTGTGTCGCCAGACGCATTGCCCGGTAGCTAAGTTCGGAATCGATAACCGCTGAAAGCATCTAAGCGGGAAGCGAGCCCTGAGATGAGTCTTCCCTGACCCCTTGAGGGTCCTAAAGGGTTGTTCGAGACTAGAACGTTGATAGGCAGGGTGTGTAAGCGTTGTGAGGCGTTGAGCTAACCTGTACTAATTGCCCGTGAGGCTTAACCATACAACACCCAAAGGGTTTTGATGGACTCAAAGCAAGAACTTTGAATGTGTAATTACAGAACTTAAAACAGCTTTCCGAATTAAGAATTTGCTTGGCGACCATAGCGATTTGGACCCACCTGATTCCATGCCGAACTCAGAAGTGAAACGAATTAGCGCCGATGGTAGTGTGGGGCTTCCCCATGTGAGAGTAGGACATCGCCAGGCTTTAAATTTAGACTCAAGAGTCTAACCAGTGCGGAGCGGTAGTTCAGTTGGTTAGAATACCGGCCTGTCACGCCGGGGGTCGCGGGTTCGAGTCCCGTCCGCTCCGCCACTTATTTCGAAACCTCGCTATGGCGAGGTTTTTTCGAATCTACAATTTGAAAGATTCTACAGGGGTGTAGCTCCAATTCGAAAGAACAAAGAGCAGCGGATTCCCCAAATACCTTGTGATAGGGCGTGTTGGGAGTTCGAATCTATTCGAACCTGATTGTAGAAAAATTTAGGGGTGTAGCTCCAATTGGCAGAGCAGCGGATTCCAAATCCGCGTGTTGGGAGTTCGAATCTCTCCACCCCTGCCATCTTCGAAAGCCTCAGCAGAAATGCTGAGGCTTTTTTCGTATTCGTGTCAAATCAAAGCAGCGGATTTCGCCATTACCAAAGACGAGCGTGCCGGGAGCTGGAGTGCCAGCCCAGTCGAATCTTTCCACCCTGCCATATTCAAGGCTCTAGCAGAAATGCTGGAGCCTTTTTGTTTTTCTAAAGGCGAGTACATCACCCCTAGCTCTCAAACTCGATTCCTTGTTGAGAATTATTCTTACTAATCTGTTACATTTGGTAACTTGTTTACTCAATTGTCTCTAGTTTATGGATATTTCTCGTCGCCACTTTATTAAAACAGGATTAGCTGTTTCTGCATTAAGCGTTTTGCCTGCATGTACTCTAACTCGTGCTAAGAGTGATAAGGGTGAGTTCGTTTATGAGCTCACCGCAGAGCCAGCAACGGCCGAACTAGTACCTGGTTATACAACGAATGTACTTGGATTTAATGGTGAGATTCCAGCCCCAACGATTCGTTGTCGTCAAGGACAAGAAGTTACGATCAGATTTACCAATAAGCTTTTAGAGCCAACCACGATTCACTGGCATGGGCTAAGAATTCCAATAGAAATGGATGGTGTACCATTCTTAAGTCAGGCACCAATCATGCCGGGTGAAACTTTCGAGTATCGCTTTACCCCACCTGATGCAGGGACCTTCTGGTATCACCCACATATGAATAGCGTCAAGCAACTTGGTATGGGTTTAGTGGGACTGATCATCGTCGAAGAAGCGGTTCCAGTAGAGTTTGGTGAAGAACACGAGTTGATGCTTAAGCACTGGCACCTTGATAAACAGGGGCAGTGGAAAGAGTTAATGATCCCTCGTCTTAGCGCGAGAATGGGAACCCCCGGAGAGTGGAGTAGCGTCAATGGTGTACATGAGCCTAAGTATCAATTAAAGGAAAATGCCACTACTCGGCTGCGTATCGCAAACGTCGATAATACCATTACCTATCCGATTGCTATTGAAGGGGCGGAAGCATGGGTGATAGCCATCGATGGTAACCCGATTAAAACTCCCTATAAGCTCTCTCAACATAAAATTGGCCCAGGTATGAGGGTTGACCTTGCCTTAAGAGCTCCGAAGCAAGGAGAGTCCGTTTACGTCCGATACATGAAAGGCAGATTTCCGTTTCCTCTGTGTGAGTTTGAAGCGATCAGGTCTGATCTTTCCGATCACAGACCGATCCCTCAACTTCCTCTTAATCCAGTGCCTGATCTTGATTTAGCCAATGCGGAGAGAGTCGACTTCGTATTTGAATGGGAAGGAGCAATTTCACCGGTTGGAAAAGATGGTAAGTCAGTTCCTAAGTTTTGGTTAACCAACAAACGGGCTTGGGAAGGGATGTCGAAAGATAATATTCCCGAGCCACTCGCTTCGTTACAACTGGGCAAAACTTATGTTTTCTATCTCAAGAATGTCACTCAGTATCATCACCCAATTCATATCCATGGCCATACATTCACAGTATTAGAGCTCAATGGTAAAAAGGTCGACGAGCCTTTCCACACTGACACTGTTTTACTAGGCAAAAACGGCACGGCTATCGCAGCGTTCGTGGCGGATAATCCAGGGCGCTGGATGTATCACTGTCATGTGATCGAGCATATGAAAACCGGTCTAATGGGATATATAGAAGTTAAGTGACTCCTGTAACTTTTAAAATGTTTGCAGTTAGCAATGGCTAAATCTTAATTTATGATCTTCCGTGAGCGTGTATTTTGGCTACAATACACCCAGTCAATTGGAGGAATTATGGGTCAGTTTTCAATATTGGGTTTTATCGCACTCGGTGGTGCATTTGGAGCATGCTCTCGTTATCTTGTTTCAGAGCTTTGTGTTGTGCTTCTTGGGCGTGGCTTTCCATACGGTACGCTAACTGTTAACGTGGTCGGTTCTTTTATTATGGGCTTGCTTATTGCGGCTTTTGAAAATGAGATGCTAGCTACCGAACCATGGCGCCAAATTATCGGATTGGGCTTTCTTGGAGCACTCACCACCTTCTCTACATTCTCTATGGATAATGTGCTTCTAATGCAGCAAGGTGCATTTTTTAAGATGAGTTTGAACGTGTTGCTGAATGTCTTTTTAAGCATTTCTGCCGCATGGATTGGTTTTCAAATACTCATCAAGAGCTAATGTTGGTTAAAATTTAGCTAATTATTGTTCATCACGGCTTGGTTTACCCAAGCCGTTTTTATATACTGCAATTACTTGTCGGAGTGCCATAAGGCTGAGACCGTTTATTCGGGATCCGTTGAACCTGATCAGATTAGAATCTGCGAAGGGAACAAGAGAAGATATCTACACCAGAGTTCTTTCTGGTTACCTATCAAATAGTCGAATGTTGTTATATACCATTAGTGCAGACTAATAAGGTCATAATTCGATTCCTCTTGTCGCATCTTTCCGCCAAGCATTTTTATCCCATTACTTTTTATCTAAGAATAACAAAGCAAGGAAAAATGCTATGTCGAGTCGCAAACAAGCGAGACTGGAAGCAAAACAGTTCATTGATACACTTTCGGTACAGCCGTACCCAAATTCAAGCAAAGTCTATGTAGAGGGTTCACGCCCAGATATTCGTGTGCCTATGCGAGAAATCTCACTCGCGGATAGTCTTATCGGGGGCACAAAAGAAGCGCCTATTTTAGAGCCCAATGAGCCTGTACGTGTTTACGATACTTCTGGTGTATACACTGACCCAGAACACACTATTGACCTTTACAGCGGCCTACCAAAGCTAAGAGAAGGGTGGATTGAAGAACGTGCCGATACTGAATTACTCGACGATGTTAGCTCGGTATACACCAAGGAGCGTTTAGAAGACGAGACGCTTGATGAGCTACGTTATGGCAATTTGCCACGAATTAGACGTGCTAAAGATGGTCAGTGTGTCACTCAGCTGCACTATGCGCGCAAGGGTATTGTTACCCCAGAGATGGAATACATCGCCCTACGTGAAAACATGGGTCGCGCTCAATATCGCGATCAGGTGTTAAATCAGCAGCACCCTGGTCAAAGCTTTGGGGCCAACTTACCCAAAGACATTACTGCAGAATTTGTTCGTAAAGAAGTCGCAGAAGGTCGAGCGATTATCCCTTCCAATATTAACCACCCAGAATCTGAACCAATGATTATTGGGCGTAACTTCTTAGTTAAAGTAAACGCTAATATCGGTAATTCATCAGTGACATCTTCAATTGAGGAAGAGGTTGAGAAGCTAGTATGGGCGACTCGCTGGGGTGGCGATACTGTTATGGATCTGTCTACTGGCCGCAATATTCATGAAACTCGTGAGTGGATTTTACGTAACAGCCCGGTGCCGATTGGTACTGTGCCAATGTACCAAGCGCTTGAAAAAGTAAACGGCATTGCGGAAAACCTCAACTGGGAAGTGATGCGCGATACTCTGATTGAGCAAGCAGAGCAGGGCGTCGATTACTTCACTATTCACGCAGGTTTGCTACTTCGCTATGTACCTATGACGGCAAAACGTGTGACTGGCATTGTTTCTCGTGGTGGTTCTATTATCGCGAAATGGTGTTTAGCGCATCATCAGGAAAGCTTCTTATATACTCACTTCCGCGAGATTTGTGAAATCTGTGCCAAGTATGATGTGGCGCTTTCTCTTGGCGATGGATTACGTCCTGGCTCAGTAGCCGATGCGAACGATGAAGCGCAATTTGCTGAGCTTCGTACTCTTGGTGAACTAACCAAGATTGCTTGGGAATATGACGTACAGGTCATTATTGAAGGGCCTGGCCATATTCCGATGCATATGATCAAAGAGAACATGGAAGAGCAGCTAGAGCACTGTCATGAAGCGCCGTTTTACACCCTTGGCCCACTGACAACCGATGTTGCGCCGGGCTATGATCATATCACTTCAGGTATTGGTGCCGCGATGATTGGTTGGTATGGCTGTGCGATGCTTTGTTACGTTACTCCAAAAGAGCACCTTGGCTTACCGAACAAAGAAGACGTTAAGGTAGGTATGATCACCTATAAGCTCGCAGCACATGCGGCCGACTTAGCCAAAGGTCATCCTGGTGCTCAGGTCCGTGATAATGCGCTTTCTAAAGCGCGTTTTGAATTCCGTTGGGAAGACCAGTTCAACTTATCGCTAGATCCTGACACTGCACGAGCTTACCACGATGAAACTCTACCTCAAGAGTCTGGAAAGGTTGCACACTTCTGTTCAATGTGTGGACCTAAGTTCTGTTCAATGAAGATTTCACAAGAGGTACGAGAGTACGCGAAAGATACTGAACAAGTAGCGGCGGACCAAGCTATCTCGATTAAAATGCTCGACGATCCACTTGAAGGTATGCGTCAAAAATCGCAGGAGTTTCGAGATACAGGTTCTGAGCTATACCACCCAGCAGCTCATGCAGAGGTAAGTGACTAATGAGCAAAATCCTAATTCCGTCATCATTGATTGAGCTAACAGGCTTAGTTCAGCAATGTTTGTTGTTGGCGAAAGAACGGGGTTTTTGCGTCGAAGAGGTTGAGTTGGGTGTAAGCCCAACTCAGTCTGTTCAGCTTGTTCGCGACCAACAAATTACACATGTCGCTACCGATCTCATTGATGGGTACGACTATGACTCAGATTACCCGTTTACACTTTATTATCGTTCAGGCTTGTCAGTAGAAGCCTGTGCAGAGCAACCATCTAATGCCATTTATATTGGCATTGCTGATGGTTTGGCTTGTGATAAAAAGGATGAAGTGCTCCAGATCGATATTTGGCGTCATCCCATTAACGATGAAGTGAGAGCGCTTTCCGTTAAGTCTAAACTCAATTCTGTATTTGAGTCTGAGTATCACTTTGCTTGGATAGTCGTGTTGACCGTACTTGATTTTCCTATCGAAGATGCGTTAACACTCGCGCGAGGAATGACAACTCAACAAGCGAATGTTTCACGTGAAACAGTGTTGAATGAGAAATCATTGACTCATTGGGCTGAGCATTTCAATGAGTTCCCAACCCCCGTACTAGAAGATAGCCGACTGGGCATACAAGTTGGGTGGTCTGCGCAAGGGGAGAGTGTCCGCTTTGCTAACTTAACTAAACAGAGTTTAGGGCTTTACCCAGTGGTCGATGATGTTGCTTGGATTGAGCGCTTGCTGCCGTTAGGTATCAACACCATTCAACTGCGAATCAAGAACCCACAACAAGCCGATTTAGAACAACAGATCATTCGAGCGATTGAACTCGGTCGTCAATATAAAGCGCAGGTGTTTATCAATGACTACTGGCAGTTAGCGATCAAGCATGGTGCTTATGGTGTTCATCTTGGACAAGAAGATATAGAAGAGTCGAATTTGGCTCAGCTAACCAAAGCGGGTATTCATTTAGGCCTTTCTACCCATGGCTATTACGAGCTGCTTCGTATTGTGCAGATCCACCCCAGCTACATTGCGCTGGGACATATATTCCCAACCACTACTAAGCAGATGCCGTCTAAGCCACAAGGTTTAGTGCGTTTGGCTCTATATCAAAAATTGATTGATAGCATTCCTTATGGTTGCGCGCATGAGGGCGCTAGTGGTTTGGCTCTTGGTTATCCAACGGTAGCAATCGGCGGTATTGACCAATCGAACGCAGACCAAGTTTGGCAAACCGGCGTTTCGAGCTTGGCGGTTGTTAGAGCGATTACTTTGGCGCAGTCACCTAAGCCTGTGATTGAGTTTTTCAACCAGTTGATGAAGGAAAGGCAGTCAACTTTTACTGATTCAATCTCGATAGCAACTAATGAAGAGAGAGAACAACATGCTCACTGATCAGCAGTTCTTCCGCTATCAGCGTCAAGTCGCTCTGCCAGAAATTGCTGAAAGTGGTCAGGAGAGATTGATCAAGTCGCACGTGTTGATTATTGGCTGTGGCGGACTTGGAAGTGCTGCGAGTCTCTATTTGGCGTCGGCGGGGGTCGGTAAGTTAGTAGTCGTTGATGATGATGAGGTCGATAGTAGTAACTTACAGCGTCAGATCATCTATCGTGAACGTGATCTCCAGCTTGCTAAAACGGAAGCGACGGTTAAACAGCTTTCTGAACTTAACTCCATGATCCAAGTTCGAGCGCTTCACAAGCGGCTCGACAAGGCACAGTTGCAGCTTGAAGTTATGCTGGCGGATGTCGTGTTGGACTGCACTGACAATATGCCAACTCGTCAGCTAATAAACCAAGTTTGTTTTGAACAAGCAACGCCACTTATATCTGCAGCCGCGATTGGCTGGCAAGGGCAGTTTGCTGTCTTTGACTATCAAGCGAATAGTCGTGCTGACGGAGAAGAAGGTAAGGCTTGTTATCGCTGTTTGTATCCATTCGATGAACTGCAACAAACGCAGAAATGTAGTGAGAGTGGTGTGGTTGGCCCTGTGGTGGGCACACTTGGCAATTACCAAGCATTGGCGGCGATACAAAAACTCGCTACTGGCCAGTTTCATGTCGAGACCGCCAAGCTGCATTTTTTTGATGGCTTAAAAATGCAGTGGCAAACCATGGGGATTAGCAAAGACCAACAGTGCCAAGTTTGCGCTCAAGATCAGAGTGCAAGTTAACGAGAGCAAAACAACCAATAGGTCTAATTGAAGTAACGGTTGGAAATAAGAGAGTTAGAAGCAATGGCGTTATCAGAACAACAAACAACACAAGCACTTGCTGAAGAACTCGATGTGATCACTATTGTCATTAACGAACAATCACATCAAGTTGCCAGTGCGTCAAATCTACAGCAAATCATCCACCAGTTTGAGCTGCCAGAAATGGGGTGTGTTTTTGCAATTAACAACAATGTTGTGCCGCGCAGTGAGTGGGCGAGCACAGTACTTTCGCAGGGAGATAGAATCTCTTTGTTTCAAGCTATCGCAGGGGGTTAAAGTCGATGCTTAAAATTGGTGATAAACAGTTTGAATCACGACTGTTCACAGGAACCGGCAAGTTTGCTAATAGCCAATTAATGGCGCAAGCAATTCAAGCTTCAGGCTCTCAATTGGCAACTATGGCGCTAAAGCGCGTCGACGTGAACGACCATCAAGATGATATTTTGAAGCCACTAGTGCAATCGGGCGTAAACTTGTTACCAAACACTTCTGGTGCAAAGAACGCGAAGGACGCTGTGTTTGCTGCGCAACTCGCGCGTGAAGCTTTGGGGACAAACTGGTTGAAATTAGAAATCCACCCTGATCCTAAGTACTTAATGCCGGACCCAATCGAAACACTAGCTGCTGCTGAACAGTTGGTTCGCGAAGGGTTTATTGTACTTCCTTACTGCCATGCAGACCCTGTGTTGTGTAAGCGGTTGGAAGAAGTGGGCTGTGCAGCAGTCATGCCATTAGGCGCGCCGATAGGTTCAAACAAAGGCATCGTTTCTCACGACTTCCTAGAGATTATTATCGACCAGGCCAATGTTCCTGTAGTTGTGGACGCAGGTATTGGAGCGCCTTCTCATGCCGCGCGTGCAATGGAAATGGGCGCCGATGCGGTGCTTGTTAATACGGCTATAGCCGCATCTAGCGATCCAGTTGTAATGGCACAGGCATTTAAAATGGCGGTCGAATCGGGACGTATGGCCTATAAAGCGGGTCTTGCTGGTAAGGTGTCTCACGCAGTCGCATCGAGTCCACTGACTTCATTTTTAGATGAGCTATAGGTTCTAAGCGAGAATAACATGAGCTTTGTTGAACAATTTAAGCAGCTCAATTGGGATGACATTTCGATGTCGATTTATGCCAAGACAGCACAAGATGTTGAACGTGCATTGAATAAGCCCAAGCGTGATCTGGAAGATTTTAAGGCATTGATTTCGCCTGCTGCCGAGCCCTATTTAGAGCAGATGGCTCAGTTGTCTTACACGGCAACTCGTAAACGGTTTGGCAATACTATGTCACTCTATATTCCACTGTACTTGTCTAACCTGTGTGCCAATGCTTGTACTTATTGTGGATTCTCAATGGAGAACCGTATTAAGCGTCGCACCCTAAACAAAGATGAAGTGTCTGCGGAAGTTGAAGCGATTAAACGAATGAAGTTTGATAGCGTTTTGCTGGTAACAGGCGAACACGAGACTAAAGTTGGCATGAACTATTTCCGCGAAATGGTGCCGATGATCAAGCAGCGCTTTAACTATTTGGCAATGGAAGTTCAGCCGCTCGATCAAGAGCACTATGCTGAACTTAAGACCTTAGGCTTGGATGCCGTGATGGTGTATCAGGAAACTTATCATCCTTCTACCTATGCAGAGCACCACTTACGTGGCAACAAGATGGATTTTGAGTATCGATTAGATACCGCAGATCGATTGGCAAAAGCGGGCATTGATAAGATTGGTATTGGCGCTTTGATTGGCTTAGAAGAGTGGCGAACAGATTGCTTTTATGTTGCGGCGCATCTGGATTATCTAGAGCGCACCTATTGGCAAACTCGTTACTCGATTTCGTTCCCGCGATTGCGTCCCTGTGAGGGAGCACTTCAACCAAAGTCGGTGATGACAGATAAACAATTGGTTCAGCTTATTTGCGCTTATCGATTGCTGAATCCAGAAGTTGAGTTGTCTCTTTCGACTCGTGAGTCTCCGAAGTTTAGAGATAATGTTTTACCCTTGGGCATTACTACCATGTCTGCTGCATCAAAAACTCAGCCAGGTGGTTATGCGATGGATGACGTTGAACTGGAGCAGTTTGAGATCAGTGATGAGCGAAGCGCAGCTTCGGTCGAAGATATGATTCGCGCGAAAGGGTTCGATCCTGTTTGGCGAGATTGGCACTCGGCTTATTCAGGCTTGTCTTAAAAATAGTGTTTCACGTGAAACACACGCAATAAAAAGAGGGTTGATGCATTACATCAACCCTCTATTCTTATCCAGTTATCCAGTTATCCAGTTATCCAGTTATCCAGTTAAGTTATCCAGTTATCCAGTTATCCAGTTATCCAGTTATCCAGTTATCCAGTTTCTAGCCATGAGCAAGTGGTACAGTTGCCTGACGCAGCCAATCCTTCACTTCACCTTCTACTAGAGGGCTGATCTCATCCCAGACTTTTTGATGATAGTCATTCAGCCAAGCTAGCTCTGGTCGAGTCAGCATATCTACATTGATGTTACGCTTGTCGATCGGGCAGCGTGTAAGTGATTCAAAAGACAGAACAGGGAAGTCGCCGTTGGTAGGCGTTTCGACAACAAGTTCTAGGTTCTCGATACGAATACCAAATGCGTCAGCGCGGTAGTAACCTGGCTCATTCGATAACACCATGCCTTTTGTTAAAGGAACATCGATTTGTCGCTTGGAAATACTAGCCGGTCCTTCGTGGACACTTAGGAAGTGACCAACACCATGACCGGTACCATGATCGTAATCATAGCCTTCTGCCCACAGATGCTGACGCGCGAGCGTATCAATTTGGTAACCTCGTGTACCTTTAGGGAAACGCGCACGAGCGACACCGATATGACCTTTTAGCGCAAGTGTGAATTGCTTAATCATCTCTTGTGATGGTTGACCGATAGCGATAGTACGCGTGATGTCTGTGGTGCCATCCAGGTACTGACCACCCGAGTCGACAAGGTAAAGCGTGTTCAATTCAAGCTGACCAGGCTCTGGCTGATTCTCGTGGTTGTAGTGGCACATCGCTGCGTTGCCGCCTGCTGCTGAAATCGTATCGAAACTAAGATCCATCAGAGTTGGGTCTTCACTACGAAATGCTTCTAGCTTATCTGACAAGGTTGCTTCGTCATTTAGGCTACCTGCGGCTACTTCAGCATCTAGCCAGCAGAGGAATTTGCTCATCGCAACGCCATCACGGATATGACATGCTTTCATGCCAGCGATTTCAACTGCATTCTTCGCCGCTTTTGGCATCAAGCAAGGATCAGCTTTGCTAACTACAGTTGCGCCTGCATTTTGTAGAATTAGCTTAAACCATGCGTTACTTGTTGCCGGATCCACCAGTACTTTCTTTCCGTTTAGAGTTTCTAAACGCGCTTGTAAAGCTTCAGGATGATGAACCGTTACGTCTGTCCCTACGTGTGCATCAAATTCTGCAGGTAGTCGAGCAGGGTCGAGAAAGAATTCTACGCTTGAGTCTGAATGAAGAATCGCGTGAGAAAGCAAAACTGGTAGTCGTGATACGTCAAGGCCGCGGACGTTAAGCAACCAGCAAACTGAATCAAGAGCGGTAATCACTGCGCTGTCTGCACCAGACTTTTTAACTAGTTGCGCGATTTCTTGGCGTTTACTTTGACTAGATTGTCCGACCGCTTCCGTCGCCATTAGGCGAACATCAGAAACCACAGGAGCAGGGCGATCGTGCCAAAGCTCATCAATTGGGTTACTGTCGAGGATCTTTAACTCAAGTGTGTCGGCAAGTTTTGCTTGTGCCACGTCTAACCAATCAGAGTTGTGCATGCGCGGGTCGATGGCTACAGATGCACCATTAACTAGTTGGTCTTTAATCCAATCTAACGCAGGCTCTTCAATAAGGTGACGATATTCGAACAGATCAGCAGGTACCTGTTTAGTCACTTGTACTGTATAGCGACCATCAACAAAAATAGCGGCTTTATCTTTGGTGATTACTGCAGCACCAGCAGAACCGGTAAAACCTGTTAGCCAATGTAAACGCTCATTATGTGCAGGTACGTATTCGCCCAAATATTCGTCTTCATGTGGGATAAGTAGGGCGTCAATATTGTTCTGCGCTATCCAGTGACGAATCGCGGTTAGGCGCTGTTCTGTTGTTGTAAGCATCTATGTTAATCCTTCATATTATTATGGCGTCCATATCGACGAGAGTGACTAAAATTGGACGATGCGAATAAGCTACTCTTTTTACCGTCAGCCTGCAAATTATCTAAGAGCAGTGGTTTTATCGCGGATAATTTGTCGTAACCAAGACAAGGCAGGGTCATTTTCTCTATCTCTATGCCAGAACAAAGTGTAAGCCATAGGAGGAAACTCCATCGGCAGTGGTAGCACAGTTAAATCGAGTTGTTTTGATGCGAGTTTGACGAAGTGACTTGGTGCGGTAAAGACAAAGTCGGTGTACGAGCACAGGCTAGCCGCGCTGTTAAAGTCAGGCACCGTAATCGCGATATCACGCTCTTTACCGATATCCGCCAAACGATAATCTAGCAGCCAGCGCTCATTGCCGTCACACCTAACTTGTACGTGACGTTGATTCAGATAGTTTTCGAGATTCCAGTTTTGGTTAAGGGCAGGGTGCTGCTTACGCACTAAGCACATTTGGTTATCGCGATAGATTTCTTGCTCACAAATATCGCTAGGAGGCAGCATAGTTAACTTTGCGTCATTAATATCAATGTCTTTGCCAGTAATGCCTAAGTCAATTTCCCCACGCTGTATTTGCCTAAATGTCTCTTCTGCCCAAGCGTGAGTACTTATGGTCACCCCTGGAGCACGCTTAAATATCTCCGGCAAAAAATGAGGGAGAATAAGTGGGTAAACGCTCTCCACCGCAGCAATCTGATAGCGATAGTCACTTGAACTAGGCGAGAACTGTTCCGGCTGAGTCAGTTGTTCTAGCTGGTTTATCAGCACCTCAAGTTTAGGTTTTAAAAACAGCGCTTTAGGCGTAGGTTTAAGGCCATGAGCATGGCGAACAAACAAAGGGTCGTCAAACTGTGTTCTTAGCTTGGCTAAACTCTTGCTCACAGCGGACTGGCTTAAGCAAAGTCGGTGCGCAGCGCGAGTGACGTTGAGCTCTTCTATTAAAACACGCAAACAAACCAATAAGTTGAGATCGATGCGCGCAAGCTTTTCTATATTCATTAGAAATTCTCAATGGGAATAACATTGATGACTATACGTCATTGGTTGGCATATCTAGTTTAGCTTAGAATATCGACAAATTCATCAAGTGCATCGGAGTTCAAAGTGCAAGCGGTAAGTGAAAGTTCCCCACGTAAATCACAGTTAGTGTTGTTAACACTGCTGGTTCTATTTAGCCCATTAGCGATAGACATATACTTGCCAGCACTACCAATGATCTCTTCTACGTTCCACGTGGAACATGCACTAGCTCAAGACACAATTACATGGTTCTTGTTTGCAATGGGTGTAGGGCAACTCTTTGCTGGCCCTTTAGCAGATAAACTAGGACGTCGAACTGTTGCATTGGGAGGCGTGAGTATCTATGCCGTGAGCGCTTTATTGGCGTGGAGTGCTCAGAATATTGAGTGGATGCTCATGTCTCGACTGCTACAAGGCTTAGGTGCGTGTGCGACATCGGTAGCGGCCTTTGCAACAGTTCGCGATATCTTTGGGCCGCAGAAAAGTGGCAAAATGATCAGCTACCTCAATGGTGCTATCTGCTTCATTCCTGCCTTAGCTCCTATTTTAGGCAGTTGGCTAACACAGCAATTCGGTTGGCGCTCTAACTTTAGTTTTATGGCCGGATTTGCTGCTGTGGTTCTAGTCATGCTTTGGACAGGACTAAAAGAGACTAATCCTCAATTGAGCAAAGAACCCGTTTTCAAGCTCAACCGTTATCTTGATGTTGTGAAAACACCGACCTTCCTTTTCCACGCGACGTTATGCATGCTGGCAATGGCTGTCATTCTCGGCTATGTCACCTCTGCCCCCGTTGTGTTGATGGAAAACTTAGGCTTGTCGATGAATCAATTTACTATGTGGTTTGGTATCAATGCGGCAATTAACATCGTAGCTTGTATGAGTGCGCCTAAGTTCATGGATAAGTTTGGTACTCATAAAGCTTTGTCAGTGGGTATTATTACTTTGGCGATTGCTGGTATTACTATGTTGGCAATGAAAGACCAAGTAACGGCCTTTGCTTTCATGTTGCCAATCTTTATGTCTTCTATTGGTTTTGCGTGGATTCTGGGTGCCGCTGCAGGCAAAGCTCTAGCGCCTTTTGGTGATAAAGCAGGTACAGCAGCAGCACTATTAGGACTGTTTCAGATGAGTGGTTCAGGCTTAGTGGTTGGCACCGTTCAGCGAATTGGTATGGAGCCACAAGTGATGATTGCGACGCTGATGCTGATCGTTGTTCCTGCGTTAGCAATTCTTTGGTCGAAAACAGGGAAAACTTGGCATCACGCAATGGCTTAGAGGTACTGACAAGCCTTGATAATCTAACCAAACGATGTATATTTGAGCTTCTTATTTCGAGTTCTGTGGATAAATCACAACGATGTCAATGACAACATACGAGATGGCTCGTTTATTGGAGCAACTAGAAGAGGCTCCAGAAAAGGTCATGTTTGGTAAACTTTTGAGTGAATTAGGCAATCAAAGTGGTGAGCGTATTCGCAGTGCCGCAAAACAGGTGCCATTGCCAATTCTGCGCGATATGGTTTATCAGTTCCAGCAGGTGATTGACTCACGTAAAGGTGAGCAGATTGAGTCGCTGGCGAAAGAGATCGCCGAGCAAGGTATTTCCGTTGATGATCTCAAGCACTACCTAAGCTCGAAATAGTCAGGCTTTACAAATACTAAAACTCGCTACGGCGAGTTTTTTTATGGGTTAACGTTTCGATTGATCGGGTTTTGCAAAGAGATAAGGGTTTCAGTCGATTGCACTTCATCAATCGCTTGTAGCTTATCGATAAGAACGTATTGCAGCTCTTCAATGGAGCGGCACATGAGTTTAACGAAAATATTGTATGCGCCAGTGGTGTAATAAGCTTCGACCACTTCTTCTAAAGCGTTGAGCTTTTCAAGCGCAGAATGATAGTCTCGCGCGGCATTGAGGTTAATACCGATAAAGCAGCATACGTCGTAGCCGAGTTTCTTGGTATCAACAATGACTTCAGTACCCTGGATAATATCACCAGCTTTCATTTTCTCGATTCGTACATGAATCGTCGCCGGGCTGACTTCAAACTGCTTAGCCATTTCGGCATAAGGGGTTCGAGCATCTTCCATTAAAGTTTTTAAGATTGCTTTGTCCAAGTCATCAAGTTTAATACCGTGTGCTTGCATGTAAGTCCTTGTAAATCAGCCTAACTTAGTGGAATAAGTACAAATTATCACCAGTGGTGATACAATTATATCTATATTCCTTTGATTTTGAGACTATTTTAGTGCGTTTGTGCCTCCTCCTACTAGCGCTAGTTGTCAGCTTTGTTGCGCGAGCAAATGAGAAAGATGTGTTAGTGGTCCACTCTTATCACCAAGGGTTCTTTTGGACAGATACATTTCAGAGTGGTCTAGAGCATCAGCTTAGCGACACCTATATCTCTACTCGAGTACTTTATCTTGATACCAAACGAATGCAGAGTGAGGCTTATTTGGATCAGCTTTACTCACTGTATAAAACCAAGTTTGAACAAGAAAAATTCAAAGCCATTGTCGTCAGTGACAATAATGCATTAATCCTAATGAACAGGCTGGCTGATGTGATTGGTGATACGCCAGTTATCTTTGGTGGTATCAATAACTACAGCCCTTACATGCACCGAGATTTAAACGCGACTGGAGTTATTGAAGATATCGATCTCTACAGCAATATTTCGCTGATAGAACGCATTCAACCCGAAGTTAAATCAATCTACATTATTAGTGACCACTCGGTGACAGGCGCCGCTGTTCGCGCTCAAGTTGGTCAGTTCTTATCGAATTACCCAAACTACTACAGCAAAATCATCTCCTTTATTCCAGACACTTTTGATCAGCTATTAGAAATGGTTCAGCAGCTGGATAGTCATTCTAGTGTACTTTTTTGGATCTACTACCGAGAGCGAGATGGTTCTGTGGTCGCAACTAAAGCTCAGTGGGAGAAGCTGAACCAACTATCTCTTGCGCCAATCTATATGGTGCATGATTTAGGCTTGGGATCTGGAACGGTTGGAGGAGTGATTCAAAGTGGTCGCCAACACGGTCAACAGACGGCTGAGCTGTTGATGAAAGTTCTGGAAGAAGAATCTAAACCATTGCCTAGGGTTGAAGTGGGCATTCCGGAAATCAAACTCGACTACCAAGCTGTGCTCAAATGGGGTTTAGGTATCGAGGGGGAGGCGACGTCGATCATTTTCAATAAACCACAATCTTTTACCGATCGTTATCAACAAGAAATTAAGATTGTAGGTAGTGTAGTTCTTTTCCTTTCCTTGATTATCATGGGGCTCATTTACTACCTCAGCCGTATCAAACGCAGCGAGCAATTAGCAAAAGATAGCCAGACACTTATAGAGATGGTGTTTGACCAAAGCTATCATTTTATTGGTGTTCTTGATGACAATGGACATATTACTTCTAGTAACAGCAAGCTGCAGGATTTGCTCTATGACCAAAATTTTAGTGTAGATAGACCCATCTGGCAGCATAGGCATTGGGAGCAGGAAGCGTCACAGCAATTGAAGCAGTTCTTTACCACTGAGCATGATACGCTGGCTCAGTTTGAAGCCGAAATTTGGCATTCAGATCAAGGCTCAATAGTGCTAGAGCTTTCGCTTAAACCGATTCCAATACCCGATAAAGGCACTCAATACTTACTGGAAGCTCGCGATATTACCTCACGTAAGATTACCGAGGAGCGCCTGTTTCAACGTGAAGCTAACCTCAGTCATTACTATGATCAGCAACCCGTGATGATGCTGACTCTTGATGAACAAAATCGCATTCAACAAGTGAATCAGTTTGCCGAGCAGTTGTTAGGTTATGCGGCTGATGAGGTGCTAGGTCATCGGTTAAGGGAGTTCTATTTCCACGAGGCAACGCTGATACCTCGGCAAGTATTATTACAACCCAAGCTTGCTATAAAAGGGGTGTGGCGACGTGAGGTCGAATATCGTCACGCTAATGGGCACACGGTGTGGGTTCGAGAAAACATTCGTCCTTTGGCGGAATCTGGGCACCTGCTGATTGTTGGTGAGGATGTCACCGAGACTAAAGCGCTGTCGGAACAGCTTCAATATCAAGCGCAGCATGACTTGCTTACCGGTACCTACAGCCGAAACTACTTCGAAGCGGAACTAGAAAAAGCTTTGAAGGAAGTAGAAAGCTACACTCGAACGCATGCCATGCTATATATCGATCTCGATCAGCTTAAGGTACTCAATGACACTGCAGGTCATGAAGCGGGCGATGCTGCGATTCAGTTCTGTGCCAGCATGCTAGAAGAAACACTGCCTTACAACACGATATTGGCGCGCATGGGGGGAGACGAATTCGCAATCCTTCTCAAAGACTGTACCGAAGTTGATGCTAAGAAACTGGCAACAACCATCATTAATACCTTAAGCGAACATGCCTTTATCTGGGAAGACATCAGGCTCAACCTAAATTGCTCGATTGGTATTCGCTTAATAGACCATACCGCCTCTTCGCCACAAATGGTTCACGCTCAAGCGGATACGGCTTGTCATATTGCTAAGGAAGAAGGGCGAAATCGATACAGTATGTACTGTCTTGATGACCAAGAACTACGTCGTCGTGAGCAAGAGATGGAAAGCGTTAACCTAGTTCACAACGCCCTAGCCAATAACAGACTAGAGCTGTTTGCTCAGCAAATCCTTGATTTAACGGGTGAAGAGCAGGGTATTCACTTCGAAATTTTGGTTCGAATCAGAAACGTGGATGGAGAGTACATCTCACCGGGTATCTTTATGCCTGCCTCTGAGCGTTACAACATCGCCCATTTAATCGATAAGCAGGTTGTGAGTCAGACCTTGGATTGGTTTGAACAACACCCACATGCGCTAGAGCAACTGGGGCTGTGTTCGATAAATCTGTCAGGTCACTCAATGGGCAATAAAGAGTTTACGGCTTACTTGCTTGAGAAATTGAAATCGAGCTCAGTGCCGTGCGAGAAAATCTGTCTTGAGATCACCGAGACGGCAGCCATGAGCAACATGAATCAAGCGATAGAGTTCTTTGGACAACTGAAAGCGCTGGGCTGTTGCATCGCGCTAGACGATTTTGGCTCGGGTCTTTCTTCATTTGGCTACCTGAAAAAACTTCCGGTCGATATCGTAAAAATTGACGGCATTTTTGTCCGCGACATGGACACCAATGAGATGGATCATTTAATGGTGCGCTCAATTAACGATCTTGCTCGCCAGATGGGCAAGCAAACCGTCGCTGAGTTTGTCGAAAATGCTCAGATTATTGAGCTATTGATGGAGCTCGGAGTCGATTATGCTCAAGGTTACGTCATCGGCAAACCGAAACCACTTGCTGAGCTAGTATCAGAGCTAACGCCACAACAGAATACTTAGTGAAATAGCTCAAGATCCAGTAAACTGCGGCTGAGTCACTGATACTACCCTAGGAACATTGCGTGCAACTACAACTGCTATGTGAAGACCAAACACAATCTGAACGTTTTCAACAGATAACCCAACGCTGGGAGTTAACTCATAGCGATGACAGCCCATTTGCTCTTGTGCTCACTGAACAGCGTTTGGAGTTACGCAAGTTGGATGAGCCAAAACTAGGCGCTATCTTTGTTGATTTAGCCAGTGGTGCAGTTGCACACAGGCGTAAATTTGGTGGTGGCAAAGGTCAGGCGATCGCCAAAGCGGTCGGCTTAAATAAAGGTGCCACACCAACGATACTTGATGGTACGGCAGGTCTTGGGCGTGACGCTTTCGTACTGGCTTCATTAGGCTGTAAAGTTCAAATGGTTGAGCGTCATCCTGTTGTCGCAGCGTTATTGGATGACGGACTAACCCGAGCCAAAAGCGACCCTGAAATCGGAGCGTGGGTGAGCGAGCGGATGTCATTGATTCACGCATCTAGTCATAATGCACTGAGCCAACTTGCTGAAGACCCTGAGTTTGTTAAACCAGATGTGGTTTATCTCGACCCTATGTACCCGCACCCTGAAAACAAGAAAAAAAGCGCGTTAGTGAAAAAAGAGATGCGCGTTTTTCAGTCTTTAGTCGGTGCCGATCATGACGCTGATGGACTGTTGGAACCCGCCTTAGCCCTTGCTACTAAAAGGGTGGTGGTGAAAAGGCCTGACTATGCAGACTGGCTCAATCAACAAAAACCTATGATGGCTATCGAGACCAAAAAAAATCGTTTTGATGTTTATGTTAATGCATCAATGACTTAGCGAACACTGTATCAATAGTGCGATTTTTGTCCTTGCTAATTCGTTATCAAGCAGGTATATCTTACTAAGAACTATTCGTATTCTTAGCTGGAGTTGTAGCGTGGCTAAACGTTTCTGTAAGATGAATCGCAAGCAAATTGCGGAAAATTTGGGTGATATCCATCGTTTGGTGGTTGAACCTAAATACCTTTGCCGTTCCTGTGCTCGTTCGTCTGCTTCTAAAGACTCTCTTTGCAAGCCAGCTGCTATTCCCCCTCAAGCATGTCAAAACAAACCGTTAGAGCAACAACAGAGCTGCGCTTTACTTGCAGAAGCTTTGCCTGCTGCTCCAGTCAATCAAACTTCAGAGCAAAAAGCACAAGCGGTCAGAAGAGTGGTTGAGAAGGTCAAAGAGAAAGCCTTGCTGCAGAAAGCGCAACTGCAAACTAGCCAAGCGGAAACTGTAGACAGTGAAATATTTGATTTAGAAGATAAAAAAGCGCTTAAAAAAGCTAAGAAAGCGATAAAGAAACACTACAAACAACAGAAGAAGTTGCTCAAGCTTGCAGATAAGCAACGTAAGCTGCTAAAGAAACAGAAAAAATTGGAAAATAAGGTGAGCTTGTCGCGATTAATCGCACAAAAGTCAGAAGCGCAAACTAGTTCAAACCTTCATTAATCCTCCAAATAGTAAAAAGCTCTCCATTAATGGAGAGCTTTTTTGCATCTAATGATTCTAATTACTGTGGATTGGCTTGATAGCTCTGCTCAACTTTACGCTTAACCCAAGTTTCGTTGACCCATAAAGAAAGCAAGATAATAGATCCACCGATACACAATTGAGTGATATCCACATCTCGATTCCAAATCACAATGTTAACGATGAGACCAGCAGGCACCAACGCATTGTTCATTACCGCTAGCGCTCCTGCATTGACCATGGTTGCGCCTTTGTTCCAAGCAAAGTAACCGAGACCAGAAGCAATCAGGCCTAAATAAACCAAAACACTCCACTGGGTCGTCGTGGTTGGCATTTTGTCTAGATTACCCATTAAGGCGAAAGCGACCGTCGCGACACACAAAGCGCCTAAATAGAAGTAACCAAAAATAGCATGTTGTGGCAGATCGACATGGTATTTCTCCATTAGATACTTATAGCCAACTTGGCCAATGGCGAAACAGACATTAGCGCCTTGAACCACTAAGAAACCGACGATGAAATTCTCATTGATTCCAGCGAACTTAATAAAGGCTGCGCCAGCGACAGCGATGACTGCTGTTACTAGATACCATGGTGAGAAGCGACGTTTAAGTAGATCGTAAATTAGCGTGACATAAATTGGTGTAAAGACGGTAAACAGCAGCACTTCTGGTACAGAAAGTAATAGGAAAGATTGGTAGTAGAAGCAATACATTAGGCCAAGTTGGAAGCCACCAACGACCATCAGCTTGGCAATCAGCCCTTTATCGACTCCTTTGAACTTAAGAAATGGTAGGAAAACCAAGCTCGCTAATGCCACACGCATTAAGACCGAGAACCAAGAATCAACCTGACCCGCGAGATAAACACCGATCAGGCTGAATGAAAACGCCCACAATAAAGTGACCGCAGATAAATAACCCATGATTAAGACTCATTCGCAAAAACTATGGGTGCAGTGTAACTCTATTTAGTCTTTGAGTGGTACTACCAACATATCAACTGGCGAGCAATTAATTAGCTGGCGAGTTGAAGATAGCAGCTTGCTCCAAAAATCTTGGTGGTGGCCGCACACCACGAGGTCGATATTGAACTCTTTAATGGTGTCGCACAGTTCATTGTTCAGATCACCGCTGCCGACCAGCGTGTGCTTAATTGGGAAATCGGCATGGTCCGCCAAATTTTGTAACTGCTTTTGTGAGGCTTCGATAGCCTGATGCTGGGTTTCAGCCAGATTAATATCAATTAGGCCAGTATAGAGCTCGGCGTAGTTAACATCGATATGGACAAATGACACCGACGCGTTGAGTGGTTTTGCCAAGGACACGGCTCTTTCGACCAAGAGTTTGCTGTCCTCTGAGAGGTCGATGGCAACCAAAATATGTTGATAACTCATAGTGCTATCTCCTTGTAAGAGTCTTAATTAAAGATTAGCACCTTGAGTTAATAAATTTTGCTGAAGTGATCTCAGATCCACATTTGGCATACAAAGTGTTATGGTTGTGAACATGATATAGTCAATTTAACTTCATAGACTTAGTAGGAGTGGTAAATGCTTTCTCAAGCAATGGTCGATCAATTGAATGAGCAAATTAATCTCGAATTTTTCTCATCCAATCTATACTTACAAATGAGTGCTTGGTGTGAAGACAAAGGATTTGAAGGTGCAGCTGAATTTTTACGCGCACACGCCGTAGAAGAAATGGAGCACATGCAGCGTCTTTTCACATACGTGAGTGAGACAGGTGCGATGCCTATTCTAGGTGCAATTGAAGCACCGAAGCACGAGTTTAATAGCCTAGGTGATGTCTTCCGTGAGACGTTTGAACACGAGCAGATGATTACGGAAAAAATCAACAAACTAGCTCATGTTGCGTTTACATCACAAGACTATTCTACGTTCAACTTCTTACAGTGGTACGTTGCAGAGCAGCACGAGGAAGAGAAGTTATTTAAAGGGATCTTAGATAAGTTAGATCTAGTTGGCGAAGACGGCAAAGCGCTGTTCTTTATCGACAAAGATTTAGCAGCTTTGGCAAAAGAAGGTTCATCTTCAATTATGGATGCCCCTGCTGAATAAATTTCAGCGTAAGACACTCTAAGCAGATCGTCTTTTTCTCTGGGCATACAAGAAGATGTAGGGAGGAAAAGATGATCTATGCTGACACAATTCTATTTGCGCTAATGATGGTAACTCTAGTCAATATGGCTCGTTACCTTACTGCACTGCGCTCTCTTATATACATCATGCGTGAAGCTCACCCGTTACTTTACCAACAAGTTGATGGTAACGGTTTCTTTACCACTCATGGTAATGTCACTAAGCAAGTTCGTTTGTTCCACTACATCAAGAGCAAAGAGTATCACCACCATCATGATGAAGTGTTTACCGGAAAATGCGATAGAGTCCGTGAGCTATTTATTCTTTCGACCTCTTTACTCGCGGTAACCTTATTGGCAGCGATGATTCTTTAGGTCAATTGGCATTCGCTCAAAATGCCGTTAAAATAGTCGCGCAAATGGCGAAGGATGTGCATCAGGCACATCCTTTTTTATTGGTTTTTATTTGAGTAGTAGTTCATGACAGAGAAGTTTGATGTCGTCATCATAGGCGCAGGTGCCGCTGGGCTGATGTGTGCAGCAGAAGCTGGCAAACGCGGTCGTAAAGTGTTGGTGCTTGATCATGCCAAAAAGCCTGGACGTAAAATCTTAATTGCTGGTGGCGGTCGCTGTAACTTCACTAATTACGATGTGTCAGCCAACAACTTCCTGTGTCAGAACCCTCATTTCGTTAAATCTGCGCTGTCTCAATACACCAACTGGGACTTTATCTCTATGGTCAGTAAACATGGGATTGAGTTTGAAGAGCGAGATCATGGCCAGCTATTTTGTGTCGGTGACTACAACTCAAAAGACATCGTTAAAATGTTATTGGCTGAGTGTGACTTACCAAGCGTGACTCAACGTTATCAGCAAGATGTCCATCATATCGAGAAGACTGAGGCGGGCTTCGAGCTACATGCCAATACCAGTGTGATCGAATGTGAGTCGCTAGTCGTGGCGACAGGTGGTCTTTCCATGCCGAAACTGGGCGCGACGCCATTTGGTTATAAAGTGGCAGAGCAGTTTAATCTCAGCGTTGTACCCACCAGTGCGGGTCTTGTGCCTTTCACTTTGCACAAAGAAGATAAAGAAGCGTTTGCTGAGTTGTCTGGTATTGCCATTCCGGCTGAAATCACAGCTCAAGATGGAACCGTGTTTAAAGAGGCACTACTGTTTACTCACCGCGGTTTATCGGGGCCTTCAGTATTGCAAATCTCGTCGTTCTGGAAAGCGGGGCAAAAAGTCACTATCAACCTAGTTCCGGAAGTTGACGTTAATGAGCTACTGCAACGCTCACTAGAGAAGCACCCAAACCAGAGCCTGAAAAACACCTTGGCTAAAGTGCTACCTAAGCGCCTTGTCGAGGTCCTGATAGAGCGTAAGGTATTTGCAGACAAACCCCTTAAACAGTTCAATGCTAATCAGCTAGAAGCGGTCACCGCTCAGCTTGAAAACTGGCAGATTGCGCCGAATGGAACGGAAGGGTACCGCACAGCAGAAGTAACTCTCGGTGGCGTTGATACTAACCACCTCTCCTCAAAAACCATGGAGTGTAAGCAGGTTAAAGGCCTGTACTTTATTGGTGAGGTTATGGATGTCACGGGCTGGCTTGGTGGCTACAACTTCCAATGGTGTTGGAGTTCCGGTTTCGTTGCAGGGCAATGGGTCTAGCCTGAATGGATTGAAAAAGCGGAAGAGTCTAGGCTCTTCCGTTTTCCATTGAAGGGAAATAAGCAGAATTGAAGGGGTTATAATTTATCCGCAGCAACTGTTTTAATACTGGTCCAGTTGGTGTTTGCATCCTGAATGAAGCCTTGAGTATCCTCTAACCAGCGCTGTTGTACCGTTTTGTCTAGATTGAGATAAAGCTTGCCGTCTTCAATTTTCCACGCTTGCGGGTCTGTTTCAAACTTCTTGCCCATTGCTACCCCAAATGCGCAGTAGCCACCATACTGAGGGGCGAAAGCTTGGGGATCCGCTTTGAATTGATCGCGGTTTTCACCGCTCGCGAAGTGATAAATGGCATTTTTATAGGTAGCGGAAAACTGTGGATTGCCCTGCACAGCACCTTGGTCAGTAAAGTATGCGACTGGATCATAACCTTTGATTGCTAGATCATTGTCATCCACACTCATATCTATATCTGCTGCCATCAGTGAGAAACTGGTTCCGAGTAGCGCTGCCATAAGAGTCAGCTTTTTACCGGTTGATTTAATGCGTGCCATAACAAGCTCCTTGCCTATGTTTGGTTATCTTGTATGAAATAAATTAGCCGACTTATCCGGTCTATAGAGGGACTAAAAGTCTAAAAAGTACGCGAATCGTTCGGAGGTAACATGGATCTGCTGTCAAAATTGATGGGGCACTTTTCTATCCGCACTGGTGTTTTCTATTCTGGCCAATTATGCGGCGTCTCTTCGTTCAAGCAGAGTCCGCATAACCAAGGGCATCTTCATGTGCTTAAATCTGGTCATTTGAAGTTGGCAAGCTCATTGGGGAGTGCGCATCACCTAACGCAACCCAGCATCATTTATCTACCTAGTAGTACGCCGCATGTGATAGAAGGCGTCGCTGAGGGGGCAGACCTCGTTTGCGCTAATGTTGAGTATCGCGCAGGGCAGGTGAACCCTCTGTTGTCGGCATTGCCAGATGTCGTGGTCATCCCGTTTGAAGTCGCCCCTAACTTAACGCCAGTGATTGAGCTGTTGTTTCAAGAGTCGCATAGCGAGTCTGCAGGGCAGCAATTTATGATGGATAAGTTGAGCGATACATTGATGGCACTGATCTTTCGCTACTTAATTGACGAGCAAAAGATAGAGCAGGGACTCTTCTCCGCTTTAGCACATCCACGCTTGGCAGCCGTTGTATCGGCAGTTCACCAACTACCAGCCCGTCATTACACTATTGCCGAAATGGCTTCGTTAGCGGCGATGTCACGCACTCAGTTTATTGAAACCTTTAAGCAGGTTGTCGGTGACACCCCTGGAGATTATGTGCAGAAGTGGCGAGTGTCGGTTGCTCAATCTTTATTGCTAAAAAACAAACCTCTTAACTGGGTTGCTGATGAAGTTGGATATGGTAGCTACTCTGGCTTTTCTCGCGCTTTTCAACATGTTTCGGGTACTTCTCCACGCCAGTGGCTACAAGACTCAAAGCAATAAGTTACCCCATTTTATGAAAGGCTTATCGACCTAGTTGTTAATTTCTGTCCTATATTAAATGGGGAGAAGAGAGCAAGGAGTAACCTCTATGAGTCAACAAGCACTGATTTCTCGTATTAACGAGTTGCCGCGAATCGAAAGTGTACTGCAAGAGTTGTTGGAAATGGTCAACCGAGATTCGATCGACTTCGGTGAACTCGCCCATAAGATGGCAATGGATCAGGTATTGTTGGCAAGGGTTCTAAGGATGGCAAACTCTGCTCAATTTGGTGGTGTTAAAGGGGTGGCGAATATTAATGATGCCATTGTTCGTATCGGAATTGGTGCTATTCGTAACCTAATTTCTTCTTCGATACTTGCTTCGACGTTTCCCAAGATAGAAACCCTCAATATCAAAGATTATTGGGCGGCAACCTTTGAAGTAGCAACAATTGCTAGCACCATAGCGAGAGACATCAAACTTGACCCCAATGAGGCCTTTAGTACTGGCGTGCTGCATAACATTGGTGAACTCATGATTCATACTCTAGAGCCTGAAAAAGCGGTCGCCATCAGCCAACGTGTGGCAAGTGGGGAAAATGCCGCTCAGGTGCAAAAAGAAGTACTTGGTGTCGATGCTCAAGAACTCGGAGCCGTGCTTGCCGAAAGCTGGAAGTTCCCTAATCAGCTTGTTGATGCCATCGCCAATGTTAACCACCCAGCTAAAGCGGTAGAGTCGAAACGACTGGCTTGCTTGATGTATCTGGCGCGAGATGCGCATCAACGCTGGGATATGATGTTGGAAGAGAGTGAAAAGCTGAGTTACCTAGAAAACAGTAAAGCGGCTAAAGCACTACATGTATCACCTGAGCTAGCCGCTAAGATTGATGAGGTGCGCGGGCAAGGCAGTGAGCTAGCCTATCAATTATTCTAGATAGGCTAGCTCAACAGACCCTGTTGGTGTTAACGTGTTGTTATACCGGCTGTTTGGCGTGATCTTTTTTGCCAAATTTGATCTGCTGGATCACTAAGCCAGTAATGATCAGTACCAAGCCGACCAAAGTCGATGGGTGAATTTGTTCGCCAATTATCGTTGCTAGCAACATCAGCGAGATAAAAGGGGAAGCAAAGATAAGGTTACTCAAACGCGATGTGTTTTGAGTTAATTTAAGTGCACTCAGCCACAGAACAAAAGTAATCCCCATCTCAAACAGGCCGACATAGCTGACGGCTAGCCATCCTTGTGTTGATATATGGCTAAAGCTCAGCCCTTCATACAGCGTTAAACCAATTGCGAATGGAATCGCAACCAGAAAGCCGAGTAAAACCCCAACAATCGGATCTGCCTTGTTCTTGGTATTTAAAATCCAGTAACTTGCCCAAAGTAGGGTAGAAAACAGTGCCAGACCAACCCCGAGTGGACTTTCAAAGTTTAAGCCAAGCACATCACCCTGAGTGGCAATAACAATTACCCCCAAGTAGCTGAAGGTACAAGCGATCCAGTCTTGCTTACGGATTTTCTGACCTAAAAATACCGCCGCCATCAGAGTAAGTGTAATCGCCCAACTGTAATTGATCGCTTGTGCTTGTGAGGCAGGAAGTAACTCATAAGCTTTAAACAATATGATGTAGTAAGCGAGTGGGTTTATTAGACCTAACAGTAGGTAATACCAAGGATTGGAGAGAAACGTGCTCGGTAGTGTTTTCAGCTTACCTTGCACGGCACAAATCGCCATTAGTGCTAGCGCGGAAACGATACTGGCGACAGTTAGCATTTGGATCGGAGAAAACTCAGCTAAGGTGAGTTTGAATGCGGTGGCAACCGTTGACCAGAGTAGTACTGCTGATAAACCTAAGCCTAAAGCACGGCGCTCGTTCATGATGTTCCTTCAATAAAACCAACCAGTTAAGATTCACTGGCGACAAGTATGGGACAGGGTAGTGAGCGCCTAGTCTAGCTGTTCGATATCTAGCCGACAAACTGGACATTTATCCAGTGGTAAAATACCATTGAAAGTATCTCATTCTGAACAGTTAAATCTTTATTATGCAATGGATTCTTGAGCATCAAGCTATGTTGATCAGTGGCCTATCCGGTGCCGTCGCAAGTGGCGTGGTTGTCGGCTGGTGGGTCAAACAGAAAATGCGCTTTGACAATCAGCTTCTTGAACAACAATTAGAATCGAATCAGCACCTTGCCAGTAGCCAGATTGTGCAGCTAGAAAAAGAACTCGGTGAGGCACAGCGAGAACTCGACGAGCTAGATAGTGAACGTGACAAGTCAGCCTACGAGTTAAAACAGTCTCACGGTAAGTTAATGGCAGTGCTAGAGAAGCTGCGCTATTTCGAGGCAGTGAAGCAGGAACGTCAACAGTATGCCGATGACCTCAACCAAATTCGTGAGCAAAAATCGCAGCTAGAGGCACAGTTACGTGAGCAAGAAGCGCGACATGAACAACAAAACAAAGCCAGCCAAGAAAAGCTCCAACTGTTAGAGCAGGCAGAAGAACGCCTCAAGCAGCAATTTGAACAGCTTGCCAACCAGCTATTTGAAGCCAAAACGGCCAAAGTGGATCAGCAAAACCGCCAGAGCTTGGATGGTTTGCTTTCTCCTCTAAAAGAGCAACTGGAAGGGTTCAAGAAGCAAGTGAACGACAGTTTTAATCAAGAAGCCAAAGAGCGTCACACCTTAGTTCATGAGCTAAAAAACCTCCAAAGATTAAATGAGCAGATGACCAAAGAAGCGCTTAACCTGACTCAAGCGCTAAAAGGTGATAACAAGCAGCAGGGCAACTGGGGCGAAGTGGTACTCGCGCGCGTACTCGCTGAGTCTGGCTTACGTGAAGGGCATGAATATCAAACCCAAGTCAGTTTGCAAAATGAAGCGGGTAAACGCTATCAGCCCGATGTCATCGTTCACTTACCGCAAGATAAACAAGTGGTGGTGGACTCGAAAATGGCCTTGGTGGCCTACGAAAGGTACTTTAATGCTGAAACTGATAACGAGCGAGTGCGGGCACTAAGTGACCACTTACTTGCATTACGAGCACATATAAAAGGGCTGTCTCAAAAAGACTATCATCAGTTAAAAGGCATTCAGAGCTTAGACTATGTACTGATGTTTATTCCTGTAGAGCCTGCATTTCAGGTCGCTATTCAAGCAGACCCTAGTCTGGTCAAAGATGCGATGGAGCAAAACATCATCTTGGTGAGCCCAACCACCTTACTTGTCGCGCTACGTACGATCGATAACTTGTGGCGTAACGAGCGGCAAAACCAGAATGCGCAGGTTATTGCCGAGCGTGCCAGCAAACTTTACGACAAACTGCGCCTGTTTGTGGATGATATGGAGAGTCTTGGCGGCGCATTAGATAAAGCCAACCAAAATTACCAAGGGGCAATGAACAAGCTCGCGACTGGGCGCGGGAATGTGATTCGCCAAGCGGAAAGCTTCAAACAACTGGGCGTTGAAGTGAAAAAACCAATTTCCAATGATTTGGCGCAACTTGCTCAGCATGACCATTTCACAGAAAATGCTGCCTTGGATAAAAATGACTCTTTCGTACAAAGACATCCGGATGAGGATAAAGTAAACTAATCGCCCGCAGTGCTTAGGTCGTATTAATTCAATGCGCTGCTCGAAGAGGAATCATCATGACGGATACAAGCGTGCAATCGAACACAGCTTTAGAAACAAATGAAACCACGCACTTTGGTTTCAGTACCGTAGCCAAAGAAGAGAAAGTGGCTAAAGTTGCTCAGGTCTTCCACTCAGTAGCAGCGAAGTACGACATTATGAATGACTTAATGTCGGGTGGTATTCATCGCCTATGGAAGCGTTTTACTATCGACTGCAGTGGTGTTCGTCCTGGTCAGCGCGTGCTTGATCTTGGTGGTGGTACGGGTGACCTAACCGCAAAATTCTCGCGAATTGTTGGCGAAAAAGGTCATGTGGTACTGGCCGATATCAATAACTCTATGCTTAACGTTGGCCGAGATAAGTTACGTGACAATGGTATTGTCGGTAATGTCCATTACGTGCAGGCGAATGCCGAAGAGTTGCCGTTTCCTGACGACTATTTTGATGCGATTACGATTAGCTTCTGTCTACGTAACGTAACGGATAAAGATAAAGCACTACGCTCTATGTACCGTGTGCTCAAGCCGGGTGGACGTCTACTAGTTCTAGAGTTCTCTAAGCCGATCTTAGAGCCGCTCTCAAAGATTTATGATACTTATTCATTCCATTTACTGCCTAAGATGGGCGAGTTAGTGGCTAATGATGCTGAAAGCTACCGTTACCTAGCGGAGTCTATTCGTATGCACCCAGATCAAGAGACACTGAAAGGCATGATGAATGAAGCTGGTTTTGATCAAACCAGTTACTACAACCTGACGGGTGGTATCGTTGCCCTTCACCGTGGTTATAAGTTCTAAGGTCGGTTGTTATGCCATTTGAGCCTCTTGTTACTGCAGTGATTGAAACGTCACTCAATACGCTTATTAACGATGACCCTGAGCTGGGTCGTCGTCTTGCTCGCCTAAAAGGGCAAGTGATTCAAGTTCACCTTAAAGAGCTGAACAAGACTTTGACCTTTATCTTTAGTCAGCAAATTGATGTGTTGGCGAATTATGAAGGTGAGCCGGATTGCTACTTATCCTTGAACCTCTCGGTTCTGCCAGAGCTGCGTGAGCAGGCCAATATTACTAAGCTGATCAAGCAAGATAAGTTGGTCTTAGAAGGTGATATTCAGTTGGCGCAGAAGTTTTCTCAGCTGATGACGGACTGCAAACCCGATATTGAAGAGTGGTTGTCACGCGTGACTGGAGACGTTGTCGCGCATACTGTGGTTCAGGGTGCTGCCAATGTCGGTCAATTCTTCAAATCGCAAGCGGCAAAGCATCAAGATCACCTTGCTCAAGTTCTAACAGAAGAGTGGAAAATTGCGCCAGCACCGCTAGAGGTGGCGCACTTTTGTGACCAAGTGGATGAAGTGAAAAGCCAAGCGTCACGTATCGAGGCTAAATTGAACCAACTGTTGGAGCGCGCATGACCCCGACAGAGATGCGTCGTTTATACCAGATCATCCGTGTTCAGCTAGAGTATGGCTTGGATGAGCTACTGCCAACACACCAGTTGACCAAAGCGCCACTGTTAGCAAGAAAAAGCCTGTTTTGGATTAAGAACAAACATCCAGAGAAGCCGCTCGGTGACAGGCTGCGTTTAGCACTGCAAGAGCTTGGCCCTGTATGGATTAAGTTTGGTCAGATGATGTCGACTCGTCGAGATCTTTTCCCGCCGCAAATTGCTGATCCACTAGCCTTGCTTCAAGATCAGGTTTCCCCATTTGATGGTCAGCTTGCCAAGCAGCAAATCGAACAAGCACTCGGTGGTTCACTAGATACATGGTTTGATGATTTCGCGATTGAACCGCTTGCGTCTGCTTCGATCGCTCAGGTGCATACCGCCAAGCTGAAATCGACTAACCAAGAAGTGGTATTGAAGGTTATTCGACCAGATATTCGCCCGGTCATTGATGCAGATCTAAAACTGATGTACCGAATGGCGCGTATAGTCGCCAAAGCACTTCCTGAAGCACGTCGTTTGAAACCTGTCGAAGTGGTGCGCGAATATGAGAAGACCTTGCTTGATGAATTGGACTTGCGCCGAGAAGCGGCCAACGCGATTCAGCTAAGACGTAACTTCGAAGGAAGTGAAGAATTATACGTTCCTGAAGTTATTACCGACTTCAGTAATGAAACTGTCATGGTTTCTGAGCGAATATACGGCATCCAAGTTTCTGATATTGAAGGGTTGAAGGCTAACGGCACTAATATGAAGCTGTTGGCGGAGCGCGGCGTGAGCGTGTTCTTTACCCAGGTATTTCGAGACAGCTTCTTCCACGCGGATATGCATCCGGGCAATGTGTTTGTTGAGCCGGAGCATCCAGAAAACCCGCGTTGGATAGGTTTAGACTGTGGAATCGTTGGGACGTTAAATAGTGAAGATAAACGCTATCTGGCGGAAAACTTTTTAGCTTTCTTTAATCGAGACTACCGACGTGTGGCGGAATTGCATGTTGAGTCAGGTTGGGTTCCACGTGAAACCAACATTGATGAGTTTGAATTCGCAATACGTATTGTGTGCGAACCGATATTTGCTAAGCCGTTGTGTGAAATTTCGTTTGGTCATGTTTTGCTAAACCTGTTTAACACAGCGCGCCGCTTCAATATGGAAGTACAGCCGCAGCTCGTATTGCTGCAAAAGACACTGCTTTATGTTGAAGGTTTGGGCCGCCAGCTCTACCCGCAACTTGATTTGTGGGAGACAGCTAAGCCATTCTTAGAAGAGTGGATGATGAACCAAGTTGGTCCACAAGCGGTAATTAATGCGGTTAAAGATCGTGCGCCGTTTTGGGCCGAGAAACTACCCGAGTTGCCAGAGCTTCTCTACGATAGTTTGCGCCAGGGTAAAATGATGAACCAGCGTATGGATCAGCTTTACCAAGGTTATCGCTCAAGCAAGCGTCAGCAGGCGACAGGTAAATTTTTATTTGGTGTTGGAGCCACATTAGTCGTATGCTCGGCAATATTGGTCAACAGCACTTATGAGCAACTTTCACTGGCCAGTGCCCTAGGTGGGGTCACATTTTGGTTGCTTAGTTGGCGAGCTTACCGTCAATAGACGTTAAACTCTTGAAATAAATTTGTTTAATAAGACCCGAGGTAAAAAGAATGGGTGGTATTAGTATTTGGCAACTTCTGATTATTGCTGTCATCGTCGTTCTACTGTTTGGTACTAAGAAGCTACGTGGTATCGGTGGCGATCTAGGTGGAGCAGTAAAAGGCTTCAAGAAAGCAATGAGCGAAGATGAGTCGGACAAAGATAAGAAAGACGCAGACTTCGAACCTAAGAATTTAGAGCAGCAGAAAACAGACGCAACTGCTGAAACTAAGAAAGACAAAGAGCAGGCGTAGATCGTGTTTGATATCGGTTTTTGGGAACTGGTATTAATATCTGTCGTTGGGCTGGTGGTTCTTGGTCCGGAGCGTTTGCCTCATGCCATTCGTAGTGTTTCCAAGTTTGTTGGTGCGGCGAAAAACATGGCAAACAGTGTGAAAGATGAACTTTCACATGAGCTTAAGGTTCAAGAGCTACAAGAAAACTTGCGCAAAGCCGAGAAGATGGGCATGGAAGATTTATCTCCAGAGCTCAAATCTTCGGTGGAGCAATTAAAGCAAGCTGCGCAAGATGTTCAACGCCCATACGCGAGCAAAAGCGAATCAGCGACGAACAGTGCTGAAGCGGCCAACGAAGTTGAGCCTGCTCAGAACGCCAATGACTCAGTAGGGGTGGTTGAGAGTCTAAACACTCAATCAGCGCCGCAGGCAGATAAAAAAGCCGAATAGTCTCGCATATAGGAGGAGCTGCTATGGAGTAGCTCCTTTTCGATCTTTATGAGTAGAGGTTTCCATGTCTTCTGTTGAGCAGACACAACCTTTGATCAGCCATTTACTAGAGCTGAGAAATCGCCTGTTACGTGCAATTGTAGCGGTATTGGTGGTTTTCATCGGGCTGATCTATTTTGCCAATGACATCTATGAGTTTGTCTCTGCACCTTTGGTAGAGCGTCTACCTGAAGGGGCAACCATGATTGCTACTGATGTGGCATCACCCTTCTTTACCCCGTTAAAGTTGACCTTGATTGCGTCTATCTTTATCGCCGTTCCGTTTATTCTCTATCAGGTATGGGCATTTGTCGCACCTGGCTTATATAAACATGAACGCCGTTTAATCATGCCACTAATGTTCTCTAGCTCACTGCTGTTCTATTGCGGTGTCGCGTTTGCGTATTTTGTGGTGTTTCCACTGGTGTTTGGCTTCTTTACCGCCATTTCACTGGGTGGAGTAGAGTTCGCCACGGACATATCGAGCTACCTCGATTTTGTTCTCGCGTTGTTCTTAGCCTTTGGTATTGCCTTTGAAGTGCCAGTGGCCATCATCTTGCTATGTTGGACTGGTGCCACTGATCCTAAGAGCTTAAGTCAGAAGCGCCCGTATATTATTGTTGGTGCGTTTGTGGTCGGGATGATGCTGACACCGCCAGATATGATCTCGCAAACGCTATTGGCAATTCCTATGTGCCTACTGTTTGAGGTTGGTTTGTTCTTTGCGCGCTTTTATGTGCGTAAAGGGGATAGTGAGGAACAGGTGGAAGAGTAGAGTTTCCACTAAGCCATATAGAGCAACGGGGTTGATAGCTAGCTATCAACCCCGTTTTGTTTATGGAGAGCTGGAGAACTAAAGACTAAACAGCGTTTTGGCATTGTCAGTGGTGAGGTCATCCACTTGTTCGATGCTTATTTCTCTTAGGTCAGCGACGCGCTGAGCAACAAGTGAGGTATACGCAGGTTCATTGCGTTTGCCACGATGAGGAACCGGAGCGAGATAAGGGCAGTCAGTTTCTAAGATAACGTAATCCATATCTAGATGCGGAATTACTTTATCCATGCCACCATTTTTAAACGTCGAAACGCCACCAAGCCCAAGATGAAAGCCGAGATCATTGATCGCTTGGGCTTCTTCAACACTGCCACCAAAACAGTGGAATACTCCGCTTAATGAACCATCTTGTTCTTGGCGAAGTAGTGTGAGGGTCTCTTCTATAGAGTCTCGTGTGTGAATGACCACTGGCAGTTTCATCTCTTTTGCCCAATTGAGCTGAGTAATAAACGCCATCTCCTGCTCGGCTTTGAAGGTTTTATCCCAGTACAGATCGATACCAATTTCACCTACGGCGATGAAGTTGTGCTTATCAAACCAAGAATGAATGATGTCTAGGCTCTGTTTAACATTGGCGTCGACGTAACATGGGTGTAGTCCCATCATCGAGCGGCAAACGTCTGGATACTCAGCCTCGGTGCGCAACATCGGCTCAATCGATTCTAAATCAATGTTTGGCAGTAATATCTTATCAATGCCTTGTGCCAACGCACGCTGGACGACTTGGTCGCGATCAGAATCAAATTCAGTGGCATAAATATGTGCGTGGGTATCAATCATTGCTTATCTCACTCTCTATCCGAGCTGAGAGTATACGGCAGTGTGAGCATTTGGTCATTTTTTGCATTTTTCTCGACTCTCTCTGGCGTCGTCGGCTTGGAGTGATATTATGCAATTCAAGCACTTTCACCACACAAGGAGAATAGAGTGTCAGTTTCGATTCAAGGTCAATTCCCTGGCCGTCGTATGCGCCGCCTGCGCAAGCATGACTTTAGCCGCCGCTTGATGGCTGAAAACCAATTGTCTGTTAACGATCTGATTTATCCAATGTTTATTCTTATGGGTAAAGATCGCCGCGAAACCGTGGAGTCAATGCCGGGTATCGAACGTTTGTCGATTGATCTAATGCTAGAAGAGGCGCAGTACTTAGCTCAGCTAGGTGTTCCTGCGATCGCTCTATTCCCTGTGGTCAACCAAGATGCAAAAAGCCTATGTGCTGCTGAAGCCTACAACCCTGAAGGTTTGGTTCAGCGTGCGGTTCGTTCTCTGAAAGAGCATGTGCCAGAAATCGGTGTGATCACTGATGTTGCGCTTGACCCATTCACGACTCATGGCCAAGACGGCATCATTGATGAAGAAGGTTACGTGCTAAACGATGAGACAACCAAAGTCTTGGTTAAACAGGCTCTGTCTCATGCGGAAGCTGGCGCTGATGTTGTTGCCCCTTCAGACATGATGGATGGACGTATTGGTGAGATTCGTAAAGCGCTTGAGCAAGCGGGTCACATCAATACCCAGATCATGGCTTACTCTGCCAAATACGCCTCTTGTTACTATGGGCCTTTCCGTGATGCGGTCGGTAGTGCAAGCAACCTTAAAGGTGGTAATAAGAAAAACTACCAGATGGATCCTGCTAATAGCGATGAAGCGATTCATGAAGTGGCGATGGATGTGAATGAAGGCGCTGACATGGTCATGGTTAAGCCTGGTATGCCTTACCTTGATATTGTTCGCCGCGTTAAGTCGGAACTTGAAGTACCAACCTTTGCTTATCAAGTCTCTGGTGAGTACGCGATGCACAAAGCGGCATTTGCCAATGGTTGGTTAAAAGAGCGTGATACCGTGATGGAATCGCTACTGTGCTTTAAGCGTGCAGGAGCGGACGGTATCCTGACTTATTTTGCTAAAGACGTCGCAGAGTGGTTAGCGGAAGAAAATGCGCAAGCAGCGACGTTCTTAAAAGAAGACTAAGCATAGCGCAAGCTAAATAAAGAATACCAAAGGCTGGCGTTTGTCAGCCTTTTTTAGTTTTGGAGAATATCGATGAGTATTATTTATCGTTTAGGAACGCTAGAAGAGTGTGTTCAAGTCGTTGAGCAGATCGCGGAGTTTGCCCATAAAGAAAGTGTCGAGAGTTTGTCTGCACGTTTAGAAGGGAAGAAGCGCTCTTTGATCCAGGTAGCGCAACAAGGTGACGATATCTTAGGGTTCAAGATTGGCTACCAGATCGACGAAATGACTTTCTATAGCTGGTTTGGTGGCGTGTCTTCTTTAGCGAGAAACAAAGGGGTGGCGCAAAAATTATTAGATATTCAGGAGCAATGGGTAACAGAACAGGGCTATAAACAGCTTAAAGTGAAATCACGTAATCAATTTCCTGCCATGCTCAGACTGCTGATTAAAAATGGCTATCTTATTGAAAATTATGAACTAAAAGAGCCGTTATTAGAGAGCCGAATTCACTTTGTAAAGCAGTTAGGCGAGTGTCATAAAAATTAAATGAGATTTTTTCTCATTTAGGTGTTGACGCATTAAATGAGAATGGTTATTATTTATCTCGTCTTAGGGAATGAGAGAAGTTCACAAGGACGTTGAGTTACCAGATTCACAATTGGAGACGGTGATGACACTGAACTTAATCGAACTTGCACGAGTTCTTTTTGACACGACATTGCTCACATTGCTTCCAGTGTAATTTATAGCTTTATGGCAAAGCACCTCATTCACCTGAATTGCTTTGACCCCTTTTTGCTAGGCGACATCGAAAGATGTCGCTTTTTTTATGCCTGCTATTTCGCTCCGAACAAAAGGACACCAGTAGTCTTTTCCACAACGCAAGATCATTTCAGGATCGATCTTTAAACGATCGATCGGATAATTTATTTATTATTTACAAAGGCTTGTGGTCTATTTTGAGTTTTTTGTGCACTGTTTTATATCCTGTGGGTAAATAATATAAACAGAGTTATCCACAGAAGAGTGGGTGGGGTGATAAAGGAATAACCAAATGTGTGAGTAGAGTTCAAAGAGTTAAAATGGATTCGCTGAACCAGTCATGGCATCCTAAGCAGATCTTTTTTGCATTTTCTTTGGATACGTAAAGACTATGGCCAACATTCCTGATAATCCGTTGATTTTGATTGACGGTTCTTCTTATTTATACCGCGCATTCCACGCTTATCCAGAAACGATGAGTAATGGCGAAATCCCAACTAATGCCGTTTATGGTGTGGTCAACATGCTGCGTAGCATGATGCGTCAGTTCTCTTCAGATCGTATCGCGGTTGTCTTTGATGCAAAAGGAAAAACCTTCCGTGATGATATGTACCCAGAGTACAAAGCTAATCGTCCTCCAATGCCCGATGATCTGCGTTGTCAGATCGAGCCTTTGCACAATGTAATTCGCGCTATGGGTTTGCCATTGATCTGTACTCCGGGTGTAGAAGCCGATGATGTGATTGGTACGCTCGCTTACCAAGCATCCCAAGCGGGTATGCCTGTGTTAATCAGTACCGGTGATAAAGATATGGCTCAGCTGGTGGATGACAATGTTACCTTGATCAACACCATGACCAATGTGGTGATGGATCGTGAAGGTGTGGTTGAGAAGTTTGGTATCCCACCAGAGCTGATTATTGATTACCTCGCATTAATGGGCGATAAGGTCGATAACATTCCTGGTGTACCGGGTGTTGGTGATAAAACCGCAACGGCTCTGCTACAAGGTATTGGCGGTATTAACAAACTGTATGACAACCTCGACGACATTGCTCCACTAGGTTTCCGCGGTTCGAAAACCATGGCGAAAAAGCTACTCGACAACGAAGAAAATGCACGTCTGTCGTATGAACTTGCGACGATCAAGCTAGATGTTGAGTTAGAAGAGACGCCTGAATCTCTGCTTAAAAATGAGCCTAACAAAGATGAGCTGATCAAACTGTATGGTCAGTTGGTGTTTAAATCGTGGCTAAACGAACTTCTTGATGGTGGTACTGGTGTGGTTGAGGCTGATGAGAAGTCGGGCAACCAGAGCAATGCATCTGCCAGTGCTGCGGCAGATATCGACACATCGGCAGTGACTATCGACCGTAGTCAGTATGAAACCATCCTAGATGAGTCTTCATTCAATGCTTGGCTAGAGAAGCTAAAATCTGCTGAGGTATTCTCCTTTGATACTGAAACCGATAGCTTGGATTACATGGTTGCAAACCTTGTTGGCCTCTCGTTTGCAACCGAAGAAGGTATTGCAGCCTATGTTCCTGTTGCCCACGATTACCTAGATGCCCCCGCGCAGCTAGAGCGCGATTGGGTGTTGGCGCAACTAAAACCTATTTTAGAAGATGATGCTCAAGCGAAGGTAGGTCAAAACCTTAAGTACGATGCGAGCGTGTTAGCGCGTTACGGCATTGAGATGAAAGGTATTAAGCATGACACCATGTTGGCCTCTTACGTCTATAACAGCGTGGGTGGTAAACATGATATGGACAGCTTGGCGCTGCGTTTCCTTCAGCACAGCTGTATTTCATTCGAACAGATTGCAGGTAAAGGCAAGAACCAGCTAACCTTCAATCAAATTGACCTTGATGAAGCGTCACCTTACGCGGCAGAAGATGCCGATATTACGCTACGTCTTCATAACCGCTTAATGAGCAATATTGAGCAGGATGAAAAGCTGAAAGGTATCTACCAAGATATCGAGGTTCCTTTAGTGCCTGTGCTTTCTCGTATCGAACGTACTGGTGTTCTAATCGATGACATGAAGCTGTCTGCACAGTCTCAAGAGATTGCCCAACGTCTGGATGAGTTAGAGCAGAAAGCGTTTGAAATTGCAGAGCAAGAATTCAACATGAATTCGCCAAAGCAGCTTCAAGCTATTCTGTTTGAAAAGATGGGTCTACCAGTAATCAAGAAGACACCTTCAGGTACGCCTTCGACTAACGAAGAAGTGTTGCAAGAGCTGGCGTTGGATTACCCATTACCTAAGCTGATCCTTGAATACCGTGGTCTAGCTAAACTTAAGTCTACCTACACAGATAAACTACCTAAGATGATTAACCCAGAAACTGGGCGTGTGCATACTTCGTATCATCAAGCGGTAACCGCGACTGGGCGCCTTTCTTCAACCGATCCTAACTTACAGAATATTCCAATTCGCAATGATGAAGGTCGACGTATCCGACAGGCATTCATCGCGCCACATGGCTATAAAATTATGGCTGTCGATTACTCGCAGATTGAACTGCGTATTATGGCGCATTTATCTGGTGATAAAGCCCTGTTGGATGCTTTCCAGCAAGGTAAAGATATCCACTCTGCGACCGCCGCAGAAATTATGGGTACGACCATTGACCAAGTGAGCACAGAGCAGCGCCGCCGTGCGAAGGCAGTTAACTTCGGTCTTATCTATGGTATGAGTGCTTTTGGTTTGGCTAAGCAGCTAGGTATTCCTCGTGGCGAAGCGCAAGACTACATGAACAAGTACTTCGAGCGTTACCCTGGTGTGATGCAGTATATGGAAGATACACGCAGTGCAGCAGCAGAGCTGGGCTATGTTGAAACTATCTTTGGTCGTCGTTTACACCTTCCTGAAATTAAGTCACGTAACGGTATGCGTCGTAAAGCGGCTGAACGAGCAGCGATCAATGCGCCAATGCAAGGTACGGCAGCTGACATTATCAAGAAGGCGATGCTGTTAGTCGACGAGTGGATTCAAACTGAAGGTGACGGGCGAGTGAAACTGCTTATGCAGGTTCACGATGAATTGGTATTTGAAGTTCAAGAGTCAGCTTTAGCCGAAATTGAAAGTAAAGTACAACAATTGATGGAATCCGCAGCACGGCTAAATGTCCCTCTTGTTGCTGAGGCAGGGCATGGAGATAACTGGGATCAGGCGCACTAGGCAAAAAATCGCCTAAAATACCTATTTTGTATGAGCCAGCGCACAAACGCTGGCTTTTTTTTATCTCTAAAAAAGTTAACTGGCATTTAGCTTAAATGTAGTTTAATAAAATTTTAATGAAAAAAACTTACGAAAAGAGTTTTCATTTCTGACCAATTGTTGTACATTAATCTGCGTAGGGTACAGAGGTAAGATGTTCTATCTTTCAGACCTTTTGTTTCACGTTATTGGATTAGGCTGATTCAGCCGCCCCAGTCAGTTTTTGACTGGGGCGTTTTTTATTGTGCCAAAGAAAAATCCCTACTTATCAAAAAGCTACATACCAAGCGAATCCTTTCCCTGATATTTCCCCTGATGCTATCTAAAAACCATCAAAACAATTATGGTTATTGGCCTTGGTGTAATTTGGCCAAAGTTTGTAAATTTATACCAGTCACAGTTTGGTTATTTTGATAGAAAAACCAAAACCAAAATAGGCCAGAAAAGATAGCTTTAATTTCGGTTTTTATGTTTGTTTTTCAATGAGATGGCTGGTGTTTGGGTGTGGTTTATCTGAGCGGGTACCCCTCTGTTGGAAGTGTTGATTTACGCCTTTAGATACATAATCCTAAGCGCATAATTAATAATAACTACTATTTCTCTCCCGTTGCCCCGCCAGGAAGGTGGGGCTTTTATTTTTCTATGCCGATAAAAAAAGCCCTACCATTTTAGCGGCAGGGCTTTAGCAATCATTGTCTGGTCGAGTGTTTACTCTGACTCGCTATCAAGATTCTCTTCTTCGATGATCTCTTCAGCAACTGATTCCGCCAGCGCTGGAGCGAACCACTCATCGAGCTTGCTACGCAGTGTATCGACACCGATGCCTTTTAGCGATGAAAAAGCGGCGACGCTGACATCGCCACCAAAGCCCACCGCGTCTTTTTTGATCTTCAGAACTTGTGCTTTGCGCGCACCGCTCTTTAGTTTGTCTGCTTTAGTTAGCAGCACTTGAACAGGAATACCACTGTCTACTGCCCAAAAAATTAGCTGCTGGTCGAGGTCTTTCATTGGGTGACGAATATCCATCAGAACCACTAAGCCTTTTAGACATTGGCGTTTTTGTAGGTACTCACCCAACGATTTTTGCCACTTCTTCTTCATTTCTAGTGGTACTTGAGCAAAGCCGTACCCCGGAAGATCGACAATATGACAGCCATCGGTAACCTTAAAAAGGTTAATAAGTTGTGTACGGCCTGGCGTTTTACTGGTTTTCGCTAAACTACGTTGGTTCGTCAGGCGGTTTAGAGAACTCGACTTACCCGCATTGGAGCGTCCTGCAAACGCAACTTCGATACCTTCATCTTCTGGCAAGGCGCGGATATCCGGCGCACTTGTGATGAAATGGGTGTTTTGATAATGAATTTTTACGCTCACTGTTAACTCCATCTCGACTTTGTGTAGTCGATTGATTACTTTTTTGTGAAATTGTGTAAAATAACCGTGCTCGGCATAAGGTCGCCTATTGTACCATGAGTGGCAACGCAGAGTGGTACCGGAAGCTTGATAATTATAATGGAATGTCATGAAGAAATTAGCGCTAATCTTGAGTCTTTTAGCCAGCTGCTCCGTGTGGGCCCAAGGTAACATTGAAGCTGGTAAAGCAAAATCCCAAACCTGTGTTGCCTGCCATGGTGCTGACGGCAACAGTCAACTCGCTATGTACCCGAAAATTGCAGGTCAGCATGCTAAGTATATTGAAAAGCAGCTGAAAGAATTCAAGTTGGGTATGACTAGTAATGGTAAGCAAGGTCGTATGGATCCTGTGATGAGTGGCATGGCTATGCCACTGTCTGAGGAAGATATGAAAGACCTAGCGGCTTACTATGCGTCTCTACCAATTGCTCACAACACAACGCCAGAGAACGTGGTTGATGCAGGTAAAGTTCTTTACACTGCTGGCGATGCAGAGCGTGGCCTAACGGCATGTATCGCTTGTCATGGTCCACGTGGTAACGGTACAGAACTTTCTGGCTTCCCGAAAATTTCTGGCCAGCATGCTGATTACATTAAGGCTCAGCTTGAAAAATTCCGTGATGGTTCTCGTGGTAACGATATGAACGAGATGATGCGCGATATCGCGAAAAAACTAACGGATGAAGATATAGATACACTTTCTAAATATGTTGGTGGCCTACACTAAGCCCTACTTATTCGTTCGAGCATAAAGTTGTATTGAAAAAGCCCAAGCCGTTGCTTGGGCTTTTTCGTTTGAGCACGATCACATGACTCGCGTGGCCTTGATGAGTCATCTTTCCTCGTTGCTTGTAGGAGATCGCCCATACTTGAATGTGCAAGTTTCTATCAGTTGTTTGTAACTCATTGAAAAATAGGGTGCTGAAATTGTGGGAGTAAAAAAGTGCACTTTTTTAGCTTGAGTGGATTGTTCAAAATGACCAAAGCGATAAAGTGTACTCATCGGCAGGGCGCTGATAACGGATTTAAGACTAGGAAGTCTCCACGGACGCAAGTAATGGAAACTTGGTAGTTATAGAAAGGATGCAAGGGTAGGTAGGAAACCTACTTGATAAGGATGGTCGACTTGTCTAATGGTTTAAGACAGTGAAACGGATCAGGCTAAGGACTAGCCCAGACATCAGGAAGTAAATGGAAAGCCAAAACTCACCAGGATGGTGGCAAACAACACTTTTGGCAGGGAAAGCACTAAAAACAAATGGAATATTGGTGCACTGAAGTAAGTGCAACACAGTTTTGCCGTAAGGCATTTAGAAAGCGATAGATAACTCTATCGCTTTTTTTATTGCTATTTTTTATGAAGTGATGATTATTTGCACAATAGTGCTCCACTCTAACGCCAGTTTCTGGTATGTTTCGCATCCCGTTTGAGGATATGTTAAACGCACCCAATATGCATAGTTGCCCCCTTTGTCAAAGCTTGGAGACTCAGCACTACTACCAAGACAAACGTCGAGAGTATTTACAGTGCCTGCAATGTGAGCTTGTGTTTGTTAATCCAGATCAGCGTTTGGATGCAAAACAGGAAAAAGCCCACTACGATTTGCATGAGAATGACCCAAATGATCAAGGGTACCGACGCTTTTTATCTCGGGTTGCAGACCCCATATTAGAGCGTATTGAGACCAATTCTCACGGGTTAGATTTTGGCTGTGGTCCTGGCCCAACATTGTCACTAATGTTGGAAGAACGGGGACACACCATGAGTCTTTACGATATCTACTATCACCCGAATCCTTCGGTGTTAGAAAATTCGTATGACTTTATTACTGCTACAGAGGTTATAGAACACCTCTATGAACCGAATAAGGTGTGGCAGCAATGGTTGAATTTAGTTAAGCCAGGTGGCTGGATTGGTCTTATGACTAAGATGGTCATCGATGTTGAAGCGTTTGCCTCATGGCACTATAAAAACGATCAGACCCATGTGGTGTTCTTTAGTCGTAAAACGTTTCAGTATTTGGCAGAGCGGGATCAGCTCAAGCTTGAATTTATTGGTAATGATGTAATTTTACTGAGGAAAGCCCAGTAATGAGCCGTAGTAAGAAAGCAAGATCGGGTGGCAATGGCGACGTAGTTGTTGTTCGCAACCGAACTCAATCAGACGTTGAAGGACGTCTACGTAAGAAAGACAAAAAGCGCAAAGGTCTAAAGACTGGCGGTCGTAACTCTGAAGCAAAAGATCAGAAGCAGCAGACTGCCGCGCAAAAGCGCGATCCGCGTTTAGGCAGCAAGAAGAAAATTCCTCTTGTGGTTGAAGCTGCCAAGAAGCCAACTAAGGCTGAGCGTCGTATTTATGCAGAGAAAGAGCTAGAAATGCTAGAGAGCGATGCACAACTGAATGTGTTGCTCGATCGTCTAGACAATGGTGATAGCCTAGGTGCTGGTCTACAGAAATACGTTGACGAAAAATTAGCTCGTATCGAAGTGCTGATGAAGCAGCTAGGTATCTACGAAGAAGAGCCTGAAGAAGAACTTGAGGAAGAGATCGTAGAACAACCTGTTGCGCAGAAGAAGACCAGCAAGAAAGCAGGCTCAGATGATGAGTTACTTTCTCAGTTCGAAGACTTAGACTTGAACCAATTTAAAGGATAATCGAGCATTATGAATGTAACCTTGTTAGCCATTGCGGGCGGAGCCATCATCCTCGGTCTAGCGTCATATGCAGGTTACCTTCTGCTCAAGCTCAAGAAGCAAAAGGAATTGCAACTGCAGCATCAAAAGTTAGCCATTGAAAAACGCAATGCCAACATATTTGAAAGCGTGCATGTTCTTTGCTTAGCGGGTATTCAAGAGCAGTGTGATCTGTCAGAAATCAGCATTCGTCTTTATAACATCATGGATTATGTTCAAGGTGAAGAGCGCGTTGATTTTGAAAAAGAATTTCCAGCGACGTCAGAGCTTTTCCACATCGTTAAAGATATGGCTCGTGGCGAAGAGCGTCAGGCGTTAGCGAAAAAAGAGCGCATGAAGCAAAACCTTGAGCGCCATAAAGCAGAGTCTCGTCTTCAAGATGCCATCGTTGAAGAGCTGAAGTTTCTGCAGAAAAAGGTTCAACCTCTCAACAATCAGATCAACATTCAAATGATCTAGATTGGCTTTATAGCTCGATCGACTACCCTTTAGAGGGAGTGATCGAGTTATCAATTCTGAGTATTGCTACTCAAAAAGCAGCCTGTCCCACAACCAGTGATATCGAGGTGTGGCAAAATAGCCTGCTAACGATAATGGCTCGTGTAGCCAAACGAAGCATTATAGCCCAAACGGAAATACCATCATGTCGCAGCATGTCGTCGCAAGCCAGCAAATAGTCTGGGACCAAGCCATCCTTGATAAGTACAACTATTCGGGTCCTCGTTACACTTCATACCCAACTGCTTTGGAGTTTCATGAAGCGTTTACGGTAGCGGACTACGATATGGCGTGCACTCAGTACCCAGACAGACCGCTGTCTATTTATATCCATATCCCTTTCTGCCACAAGCTTTGTTACTACTGTGGTTGTAATAAGGTGATCACCCGTCATGCCCATAAAGCGGATGAGTACTTGGATGTATTAGAGCTTGAGGTTCGTACTCGTGCGGCATTGCTGCAAGGGCGCAAAGTGACCCAACTGCACTTCGGTGGTGGTACGCCAACGTTTCTGACCAAGGCACAAATCAGCCGAGTGATGAATATCTTGCGTGATGAGTTTAATTTCGAAGGTGATGCTGAAATCAGTATCGAAGTTGACCCGCGTGAAATCGAACTCGATATGCTTGATCACTTACGCGGTGAAGGCTTTAATCGCCTCAGTATTGGTGTACAAGACTTCAATAAGGAAGTTCAAAAGTTAGTAAATCGTGAGCAGGATGAGGAATTTATCTTTGCCATGGTTGAACGTGCTAAACAATTGGGTTTCCTTTCGACTAACCTAGATTTGATCTATGGCTTGCCAAAGCAGACCCAAGCGCGCTTTGCTGAGACTTTAGCTCAGGTATTACAAATGCAGCCTGGCCGCTTATCGATCTTTAACTACGCGCACATGCCTCAGCTATTTGCAGCGCAGCGCAAGATTAAAGATGAAGACCTGCCAGTAGCAGAAGAGAAGATGGCGATTTTGCAAGATACTATTTCGACACTGACTGGTGCAGGGTATCAGTTTATCGGTATGGATCACTTTGCTCAGCCAGATGATGAGCTTGCGGTTGCTCAGCGTAATGGTGTGCTCCACCGCAACTTCCAAGGTTACACCACTCAAGGCGAAGCAGACTTAGTGGGCTTTGGTGTGTCAGCAATTTCCATGATTGGCGATGCGTACGCGCAAAACCAAAAAGAGCTCAAGAAGTACTACGCGCAAGTGAACGACTTACGTCATGCTCTATGGAAAGGGGTAGCCCTTGATAGTGATGACTTACTTCGTCGTGAAGTCATTAAACAGCTTATCTGTAACTTTAAACTTGATAAGACCATGATTGAGTCTGAGTTTAAGGTGACGTTTAACGACTACTTTAAAGAAGACTTGCAGCTACTACAGACGTTTATCAATGATGAACTGGTGGAAGTGGATGATAAAGAAATTCGCGTTACACTGCGTGGCCGCCTACTGATCCGTAACATCTGTATGTGTTTCGATAAGTATTTAAGGGCTAAGGCGCGTCAGCAGCAGTTTTCCCGAGTAATCTAATCTTATAGTCATTCCCGATAGCGACGAAGTCGTGTAGTCGGGAATCTCATCAAACGATCAGAGATTTCCAACTCAGTCGTTCCTCCTTCTCGGAAATGACAGCTTAATTTTGGAAAACAAGTTGAAGTATGAAAGCCACCGTTATTCTTTCGATCTGAAAAAGCGGTGGCTTTGTTGTATCTGGAGTAATACTAATGAGTTATGGGGCGATATAGGTATCGTGAGCCATCTCCCACAGTGCTTTTACCAGTGGGTTATCAAGCTGCGAGCGTTTGCAGCACACGCCGAGTTTAAAGGGTTTTATTGAAGCGACTTTTAAGCGCTCGATTTTTTCCTTAACAGGGCTGTTATTTATCACTACATCTGGGGCGATTCCCACACCACAGCCAAGCGCTACCATACTGACGATCGCTTCATGACCAGAAACTTGGGCGTAGATATTCGGCTTAATCTTCATTGCCTTAAACCAAGCGTTGGCACGGTCTCGGGCGGTACCCGACTCAGGAACAATAAATGGAATTGTCGACCAATCCGGCTGCTCTTTTTGCAGCTCCTTAGCAAAATTACTGACCCCGACCGGAGCAATCACGGAAAGGGGAATTTCACTGATGGTTTCAAACTCAATTCGAGCGGGCAGTTGTTCGGGCTGGGCAGAAATCGCGATATCCACTTCATCACTCAGTACCTTGTTGATTGCTTGTGCTGGATCTCCGGTTGAAAGCTTAAATTCAATAAACGGGTGCTGAAGACGAAATTCGGACAAGAGTTCAGGCAGATGGCTGTAACTGGCCGTCACCGAGCAAAATAGACGAATTTCACCTTTCAATTCTTCTTCATGGCCCTTGAGTTGGGCATTGTAGTTTTGCCACTCACCAAGAATGTTTAACGCGACAGGCAAAAGCTTTTTCGCAGCTGGGGTCAGTTCAACGCTGCGATTGTCTCGCACGAACAGTACTTGAGCAGTGTCGCTTTCCAATTTTTGTATCTGTCGACTCAGGGCCGACGGGCTAATATGCATCGCCGAAGCCGTCTTAGCGAAGCTCTTACTATCACACAGATGAATGAACAACTGCAGACACTTAATGTTCATGAAATGGTCACATCCTTGTTGCATTAATTGCAATTACTAATTGTGAATATATCACTTTAAGCAACTAAATACCTGTTTTAGTATGGACTCATTCGGTACCCAAGCTACCGACCTCAACGGAAAAATTCTTTAAAGGAGCGCCCTGATGGCTAACTATTTCAACACTTTAAACCTACGCGAGCAGCTAGACCAACTAGGTCGTTGTCGTTTTATGGATCGCAGCGAGTTCGCAACTGAAGCTGATTACCTGAAAGGTAAGAAAGTGGTGATTGTTGGTTGTGGTGCTCAAGGCCTAAACCAAGGTCTAAACATGCGTGACTCAGGCCTAAACGTAGCGTACGCACTACGTCAGGCGGCAATTGACGAGCAGCGTCAATCTTACAAGAACGCAAAAGAGAACGGTTTTGAAGTAGCAAGCTACGAAACGCTAATCCCTGAAGCAGACCTAGTGATCAACCTTACGCCAGACAAGCAGCACACTAACGTAGTTGAAACAGTAATGCCGCTAATGAAAGAAGGCGCTGCACTAGGTTATTCACACGGCTTCAACGTGGTTGAAGAAGGTATGCAAATTCGTAAAGACCTAACAGTTGTGATGGTTGCGCCTAAATGTCCAGGTACAGAAGTACGTGAAGAGTACAAGCGTGGCTTCGGTGTACCAACGCTAATCGCTGTTCACCCAGAGAACGATCCAAAAGGTGAAGGTTGGGATATCGCGAAAGCATGGGCAGCAGGTACAGGCGGTCACCGCGCAGGTTGTCTAGAGTCTTCATTCGTAGCGGAAGTTAAATCTGACCTAATGGGTGAGCAAACTATCCTATGTGGCATGCTACAAGCAGGTTCAATCGTATCTTACGAGAAGATGGTTGCTGACGGTATCGACCCAAGCTACGCAGGTAAACTTCTACAATACGGTTGGGAAACAATTACTGAAGCACTGAAGTTCGGTGGCATCACTCACATGATGGATCGTCTATCTAACCCAGCGAAAATCAAAGCATTTGAGCTTTCTGAAGAGCTAAAAGAGCTAATGCGTCCGCTTTACAACAAGCACATGGATGACATCATCACTGGTGAGTTCTCAAGCACTATGATGGCTGACTGGGCTAACGATGACGCAAACCTACTAGGCTGGCGTGAAGAGACAGGCGAAACAGCATTTGAAAACTACCCAGCAGGCGATATCGAAATCTCTGAGCAAGAGTACTTCGACAACGGTATCCTACTAGTGGCAATGGTTCGTGCAGGTGTTGAACTAGCATTCGAAGCAATGACAGCATCAGGCATCATCGATGAGTCTGCGTACTACGAATCTCTACACGAGCTACCACTAATCGCAAACACAGTAGCACGTAAGCGTCTATACGAAATGAACGTAGTAATCTCAGACACAGCGGAATACGGTAACTACCTATTCGCTAACGTAGCAACTCCGCTACTACGTGAGAAGTTCATGCCTTCAGTAGGTACAGACGTAATCGGTAAAGGTCTAGGCGAGACGTCTAACCAAGTAGATAACGCAACGCTAATCGCAGTTAACGATACTATTCGTAACCACCCAGTAGAGTACATCGGTGAAGAGCTACGTGGTTATATGACTGATATGAAGAACATCGCGGTAGGCGGCTAATCTTCTTCGCTAAGGAGCTTAATTTCTTTGTCGGTAATACTCATTTGCTCGCGCAAACTCCGTGTTACCTCCGCGAACTTAAGCTCTTAGCTGTGAACATTAATTCACTGCGTCATTCACTAACCTAGGTTAGTAAAGAACTCCAGGCAGACTGGGGTGATAAATACAAAATAAAACACAACATCTAATTAAAAGGCTTGGTCTCCGTTGACCAAGCCTTTTTGTTTTGCGCTTAGCGCTTGGAACGGGCTTCGCCCTGCTAGAACGCTTCGCTACTGGAAAACTGGATCAGGCTTCGCCTTTCTGGAGGTGGGGGCTGGTAGCAAAGTAATGGGACTCTTGTTCTTGAAGGTGTTGACAGGACTTGTTCCTAAAGGGAGATAATCAATCAGCTCTCCAGCTCTCCAGCTCTCCAGCTCTCCAGCTCTCCAGCTCTCCAGCTCTCCAGCTCTCCAGCTCTCCAGCTCTCCAGCTCTCCAGCTCTCCAGCTCTCCAGCTCTCCAGCTCTCCAGCTCTCCAGCTCTCCAGCTCTCCAGCTCTCCAGCTCTCCAGCTCTCCAGCTCTCCAGCTCTCCAGCTCTCCAGCTCTCCAGCTCTCCAGCTCTCCGTAGGACGAAGTCCGTTCCCGCATCCAAACTCCGTAGCAAAGCGTTCACAAACAAAAAGGGCTGATGTTCTCACGTCAGCCCTCAGGATTCTCTAGCCTTTCAGCTTACTTATCCGCAAGCTTCTCTTCTAAATCCGCGAGCTTCTTTTCCATCTCAGTCAGTTTTTGACGAGTGCGTAGTAGGACTTGAGTCTGAACATCAAACTCTTCGCGGCTGACTACGTCTAGCTTATTAAGTTGGCCTTGGATTACTTGGCGAACTTTTTGGTCAACGTCTGCACCAAGCTCTTTGACTGGTGCTGGCATTGAATCGTGAATTTGTTTAGCGATTTGCTCTAGTTTCTTTGGGTCAAACATAGTGACTAAAACTCCTTTCAATTTGTGCTCATTCTATGTAATTGATACGTGAAAGTCGCTACTTCGATATTAAAAATTCGAAGCTGTTATACCATTTAGAATAAATAGTTGTTCAGCGACTAAGCCGGGTAGGCACTCAAGTTACAGGTATAAAAAAAGGCCACCGAAGTGGCCTTAGAGGAGTGACAGGTTACTTGTTCTCTGCTAGTTCACGTTGAGCGGCTTTCGCTTCATCAACACGTGCTAGCTTTTCCAAGTCTTTGTCTTCAACAAACACTGGTAGAGGCTTATGTTTTTCAGCTAGGTAGCTGTAAATCACAGGCAGTACGAATAGCGTAAAGATAGTACCAATCGCTAGACCAGCAACGATTACGATACCGATACTAAAGCGCTGAGCTGCACCTGCACCTGTTGCGTACATTAGCGGGATAAGACCAGCAATCATCGCTGCTGTTGTCATCAGGATAGGGCGTAGACGAACTTTTGCCGCTTCCATTACCGCTTCTGTCTTGCTCAGTTTGTTGTGTAGCTGCTCCTCTTTCGCTACCTCACAGATCAAGATACCGTGCTTGGTGATAAGACCAACCAGAGTAATCAGACCTACCTGAGAGTAGATGTTCATGGTAGCTGCACCCCAAGCTAGAGCAATCAAGGCGCCACAGATCGCCAGTGGTACAGAAACCATGATAACCAATGGATCTTTCAGTGATTCAAACTGGATTGCCAGTACTAAGAAGATGATCGCTAGTGCCAAACCGAACGTCGCGTATAGTGCGCTACCTTCCGTTACGTACTGACGAGCTTCACCCATATAGTCATGGTTGTAGCCAGCTGGCAGCTTAGTTGAAGCTATGTCTTCAAACCATGCAATTGCATCACCCATAGCCGCACCAGGAGCAGGAACCGCACCAATAGTGGCTGAGTTGAGCTGGTTGAAGTGAGGCAGTGAACGAGGCTCTGCGACAACATCAATCGTAATCAAGCTACCTAGAGGTACCGCTTTACCATCAGCCGCTTTAACGTAGAAGTTGTTCATCGACTCTGGGTTTAGGCGCCACTTACGCTCTACCTGAGGGATAACTTCGTACGAACGGCCGTTAAGGTCGATGCGGTTTACATAGCCATCGGACATCATCGCACTTAGCGTAATACCGATATCTTGCATGGTTACGCCGTAAGCACCCGCTTTATCTTTGTCGATGCTGATTTTCATCGTCGCTGAGTCGTAATTCAGGTCGATCTCTGAGTATACGAACAGTGGGTTAGTTTGAACTTCTGCAAGAATATCTGTGGTTACTGCGAATAGGCTTTCAAACGCATTCGGCGTTGTAACAACAAACTGAATCGGTAGGCCTGAACCTGCACCTGGCAGTTCTGGCATCTGGAATGCTGTTACAGCCATTCCAGGTACGTTCGATACCAATCCACCCACTCGGTTTGCCACTTCAGACTGACTGGCTTCACGCTCACTCCAAGGCACCATAGAGGCAATACCAAATGCTTGGTTTGAGTTTGGTACACCAGTAAACACTTGGGCAAACGCAACTTCTGGCTGGTCAGACAGAATCTTGTTGACGTCATTCATGGTGTTTTGCATGAAGTCCAAGTTTGCGTTTGATGGTGCGGTACCCATCAGCATCACTACGCCTTTATCTTCCGATGGTGCCAGTTCACTTGGGATGAACTTAAACAGCATTGGTAGACTGGCAAATACGATGATAGCGAAAGCAATCACCACAGGGCGATGCTGCATAACTGCGCCAAGCATTTTTGCATAGCGGTTAGTCATTCCATCAAGCACACTATGTACTTTCTGTTCGAACTTGCTTGGCTCTTCATTAGCCTTAAGCATTTTCGAACACATCATAGGTGAAAGGGTCAGTGCTACAATACCGGATACAAATACTGAACCTGCTAGGGTTAAGGCGAACTCTTTAAATAGAGCACCTGTGATACCACCCATCAAGGCAATTGGCGCATATACCGCACCCAGAGTAAGGGTCATTGCAATAACAGGAATTGCAATCTCACGAGTACCGATAATCGCCGCGCGGAATGGTGATTCACCCAGCTTGATGTGACGGTCGACGTTTTCCAGTACAACGATCGCATCATCTACTACCAGACCGATGGCGAGTACCATTGCCAGTAGCGTCATCAGGTTCCATGAGAAGCCCATCGCTTGCATTACCATTGCCACACCAATCAGAGAGAGTGGGATAGTAACGATAGGGATTATTACCGCACGGAATGAACCTAGGAACAGGGTAATAACAACTAGTACGATCAGTGCTGCTTCAACAATCGTTTTGATTACTTCGTTAATCGACTCGTTGATCGCAATCGTTGAGTCGTACATCACGTTCATTTTGATGGTACTTGGCAGGTTACGCTCTAGTTGAGGTAGCAAATCAAGTACATCGGCTGCGATGTTGATTGGGTTGGCACTTGGCGCTGCGTTAATCGCCGCAACGACTGCCTCTTGTCCGTTAGCACTTGCACGGTAAACATCGTGGCTCTTCTCAAGCGATACTTTGGCAATATCACTTAGACGAGTAACGTTACCTTCGTCAGTACTCACAACTAGGTTAGAGAGCTCTTCTACGTTAGATACCTGAGTATCTGCGCTACCGTTGTAAAGTACGAACTCACCAATTGCCTGACCAGTTGCTGACTGGTAGTTGTTGGCATTAAGCACATTCATTACGTCGGTTGCGGTCAAGCCTAGCGCCGCCATCTTGGCAGGATCTAGCCAAATACGCAGTGCGTATTTCATACCACCGTAGAGGTCAACCTTAGACACACCGTTAACAGTGAATAGCTGCGGGTTGATTACACGCTCTAGGTAATCGGTAATTTGACTTGATGATAGCTCGTCACTGGTGAAACCAATGTAGAGTACCGCCGTTGTTGAACCTGTCGACATGGTTACGGTTGGGTCTTCTGCTTCTTTTGGAAGTTGAGAGCGAACCGAGTTAGTCTTGGCCAGAATGTCAGACAGCGCCGCATTCGGGTCGGTATTGAGCTTCATGTTGACGGTAATGGTGGATTTACCCAGTACCGAAGACGAAGTCATATAGTCTATGTTGTCTGCCTGAGCGACCGCTTGCTCCAGTGGCTGAGTAATAAAGCCTTGGATCAAATCGGCACTCGCGCCGTAGTAACTGGTATCTACGGTGACAACTGTGTTTGTCATTTCAGGGTATTCGCGAACCTGCATCTTGAACACCGCTTGGAGACCAAGCAGGGCGATCAAGAAACTGATCGATACCGCTAAAACTGGACGTTTAATAAAAACATCAGTAAAGCGCATGAGGCCTCCAATTACAGCATTGGTGTTTCAGCTGGTGGAGTAGTTGCATCGCTTTCTACTACACGAACTTTCGCGTCGTTACTTAGACGAACCTGACCGGAAGTCACCACAACATCACCGGCTTTCACACCTTCTAGGATGTGAGCGATATCTTTAGTACGTTCACCTACTTTAACCACCTGTTGCTTAACGCGCTTCTCGCCGTTCTCTTCGCTAATGATGTACACGTTGTCACCGTATAGCGTGAAAGTAATGGCGGTTTGAGGTAGCGTTACTTGGTTTTCTAGTTTAGGCAGAATGATATTTGCACGTGCGAACATACCACTACGTAGCTTACCGTCACTGTTCGGGATATCCGCTTGTACCTGAATCAGACCACTTTGAATGTTTACCGCAGGCTCGATCGCTGAGATAGAACCCTTAAATGGTTTCTCAGGGTAAGCATCAACAAAGATATCGACTTCCTGATCAAGAGAGATGCGTGAGATATCCGTTTGTGGCACTGTGAAGCGTAGGCGCATAACGCTCGTATCTTCTAGACGAACAATATCGGTACCCGATTGCAGGTACTGACCTAAGTAAACGTTACGAATACCAACCACACCCGCAAATGGTGCTTTGATTTCACGGCGATCGATTGATGCTTTTAGGCTTTCAATATCCGCTTTAAGCGAGAAGTAGTTTGCTTCCGCTTCATCATACGCTTCTTTAGAAATAGAGCCTTTCTTGTACAGACCTTGGTAGCGTTTGTATTTAGCTTCGGCTGCCGGTAGCTTAGCTTGCGAGCTCTTAAGGTTGGCTTTCTCTACATCAGAGTCAAGCAAAACCAATGGCTGGCCTTCTTCAACTTGAGTGCCTGATTCAAAAGCAATTTTGTCGATCACACCGCTAGTTTCGTTAGCAATGGTCACACCTTGGTTGGGCTCGATGAAGCCGATCGCTTCAATCACAGGTACCCAGTCAACAGGGTTTACTTCGGTTACCGTGACAGGAAACTCTGGCTCAGGACGATTCGCCATGTATTCAGCGATCTTCTGTTGTTTGAATAGATTGAAACCTATCACACTGCCGAACAGCAGTATCGCGATAAGTAACATAAAGAAAGTCCACTTTTTCATTCTGATTAGAACTCCAAATTAGTGTTTTATAATCGCATCCCAACTTGCTTCGATCGCTGCGTCAATAGCGTCTTGGTCAAGTTGGTAATATCCGAGAGATTGCTTACGTGCCAGAGTGACACTGACTTCTAAACTAAGTGCAGCCAACACTGGGTTTTCTAGGGGCTTAAATACCCCTTGTTCTCGCCCTTCAGTGAAGAGTTGATCCACTTTGCTAAACATCTTGCGTTCGATCTCTTTGGTTTCATGGCTTCGGACGCAGGGTAAAGAGTCGTACTGAGCACGATTCTTTAAGTTGCCGATGTTTGACCCCGAGAGATCGAAAATGTTTAACCACATTTTGCGAAATCGTTCTTTTAACGGCATAAATTCTTCAACACCATCCTGAATGGCTTCAGCATTGCGTTGGATGACCGCTAATCGAACCTGTTGCAGTAAATCTTCTTTATCAGAGAAGTAGCGATATATCGTTCCTGCTGCGACCCCAGCTTCCTTGGCCAACTTATGCATCGAGAGACCTTGAAAGCCTGATTCTGCAATCAGTTTTTCTGCGGCATCTATGATTTGTTGTCTTTTATCTACCATAAAATGAGAACCAGACAGTGACATATAGTGGGTTGATGAATGAACGTTCATTCATTATAGCCTAAGAAGTCATCAAATATGCAACAAACTATCGAATGATTTATGAAAAAAGTTGTTATTCACACTTGTTGAGAAACATTTAGCCGACGTTGTCTTGGCTATAAACATAGCAATCTGTCTGTTGCACTATTATTATATGCGCCACATTTTTCCTACCGCTGAGATGATCATGAAGCTGAACCCCAATCAAGATGAAGCAGTCAAATACGTATCTGGCCCTTGTTTGGTGCTTGCTGGAGCAGGGTCGGGTAAAACGCGTGTTATTACCAACAAAATTGCTTATCTGGTTCAGCAGTGCGGTTATAAAGCGCGTAATATCGCGGCGGTGACTTTTACCAATAAGGCGGCGCGTGAAATGAAAGAGCGCGTTGGCCAGACATTAGGTAAAAATGAATCAAAGGGGTTAATGGTCTCAACCTTCCATACTTTGGGCCTCAATATCATTAAGCGTGAATACAAATCATTAGGTCTAAAATCCGGATTTTCACTGTTTGATGATCAAGACCAAATGGCGCTACTTAAAGAGCTGACAGAAAAACAGCTCGATGGTGATAAAGATCTACTGCGTCAGTTGCTCGGCACGATTTCTAACTGGAAAAACGACATGCTTACGCCTGAGCAAGCCAAGGCGCAGGCGAAGGGCGAGCAGCAACAGTTGTTTGCCTTCTGTTTTGAGATGTACCAGAAGCAGATGAAAGCCTATAACGCTCTCGACTTCGATGATTTGATCTCATTACCTGTTCTTCTACTGCGTACTAATGAGGAAGTTCGTCAGCGTTGGCAAAATCGAATTCGCTACTTGTTGGTCGATGAATACCAAGATACCAATACCAGTCAATACGATCTGGTTAAACTGATTGTCGGCGAACGAGGCCGATTAACCGTAGTAGGGGATGATGACCAGTCAATCTACTCTTGGCGTGGAGCGAAGCCACAAAACTTGGTGTTGCTGGGTGAGGATTACCCAAACCTGCGCTTGATAAAGCTAGAGCAAAACTATCGCTCAACCAGTCGCATCTTGCGCGCTGCCAATATCCTTATCGCGAATAACCCACACGTGTATGAGAAGTCCCTGTTCTCAGAAATTCCTGATGGTGAAAAGCTCAAAGTTCTGCTGGCAAAAAATGAAGAGCATGAAGCTGAGCGAGTTACTGGTGAGCTTATTGCGCACAAATTCCTTAATCGCACGGAATATAAAGATTATGCGGTTTTGTATCGTGGTAACCACCAATCGCGCTTGATTGAAAAGTCTTTAATGCAAAACCGGGTGCCATATAAGTTATCTGGGGGCACCTCGTTCTTTGCTCGCGCTGAGATCAAAGACATCATGGCGTATTTGCGTGTCTTGGTTAACCCAGATGATGACAACGCTTTTCTGCGTATTGTTAACACACCAAGACGTGAAATTGGCCCAGTAACATTAGAAAAACTCGGCAGTTACGCCAATATGCGTGGCAAAAGCCTATTTGAGGCCAGTTTTGAGCTAGGCTTGGAGCAGTCATTGAGTGGACGTGGGTTAGAGAATTTGCGTCGCTTCACTGCTTGGCTAGTTAAAATTGCCGACCAAGCAGAGCGTGGTGATACCGTTGAAGCGGTGCGCTCATTGGTGCGCGATATCAATTATGAAGATTGGTTATACGAAACATCATCAAGTCCTAAAGCTGCCGAAATGCGCATGAAGAATGTGTCCGATCTTTACTCTTGGATAGTGGCTGACCTTGAAGGAGATAACTATGACCAAGAAGAGAAGAGTATCAAAGAGGTGGTTCAGCGCCTGACATTACGTGACATGATGGAGCGAGGCGAAGAGGACGAAGATAGCGACGCGGTTCAACTAATGACGCTACATGCCTCTAAAGGTCTAGAGTTCCCCTACGTTTATCTGATAGGAACAGAAGAAGGAATCTTGCCGCATCAAACTAGTATTGATGAAGAGAACGTTGAGGAAGAGCGCCGCTTAATGTACGTAGGAATCACACGTGCGCAGCGAGAACTGACCTTCACTATGTGTAAAGAGCGTCGTCAGTTTGGTGAGTTAATTAAGCCGACACAAAGTCGTTTTCTCGACGAGTTACCATTTGATGATGTGGAATGGGAGCAGGTTAAGAAGCCAGTGACGCAGGAAGAACGTATGGCGAAAGGCCAAGCACATATTGCCAACATAAGATCGATGTTCAATAAGAAATAGTGTTGTGGCAGATACTAAAAAGGCTTGGTGAAAACCAAGCCTTTTCTCTATATATAGAGAGAGCTTTATAGACCAGCAATCATATGTTCGATAGCTGCGACGATTTCATCGTCAGAACAATCCATACATGAGCCTTTCGCTGGCATTGCATTGAAGCCGTTGATAGCGTGATCTTTCAGCACGTCATTACCCTGAGCAATACGCGGTGCCCAGTCGCCAGCATCGCCTGTTTTAGGCGCGCCGCTAACACCAGACGCGTGACACGCAATACAGAAAGTACCGTAAACAGTTGCACCATCGCGAGGGCCAGTTGGCTCAGCTTTAACTGGCTCTGCTCCTGCTAGGTAAACATCACCAACAGGTTTAATACGTTCTGCAATTGCATCATATTCTTCTTGGCTTACATTTGCTGCAAAAGTGGCGCTAGAAAAAGTGATCGCAGCGACCAAAGCGGTTAACATTTTTCGAGACATATCCATTAAACTCACTTTACATTCCTGAAGGTAAGTTCGTGCTTACCCATTATTAGAGTGTGGCTTGACCAACAGTCAGACCTTGCCAGAAAGCATGCTTGGCTGTTAAATCAATGTAAATAATGGGTGATTATATCCTGTTAAGTTGTTGCAATAAACAACAAGTTACCCGCTTTCAGGGGGGTATCTAATGGGAAATAGGGGTTTATCACACTTTAATTGCCGAAAAAGGCACCAAACGATAAAAAAAGTTGAAAAAGTACTAGACGGCATAGTGTGATATACGTATTATTCCACTCCGCCGATAGGGCATGCGCCCGTAGCTCAGTTGGATAGAGCGTTGGCCTCCGGAGCCAAAGGTCGAAGGTTCGAATCCTTTCGGGCGTGCCATTCGCCTAAAGGTATATCGGTAAAAATTTCAGTGGTGGCTATAGCTCAGTTGGTAGAGCCCTGGATTGTGATTCCAGTTGTCGCGGGTTCAAGTCCCGTTAGCCACCCCATTATTTAAGGTAACCTAGGTTTCCTGTTCGGATGAATGTCGGAACGAAACATAAGTCGGTGAATAGCGTTGTTTGTAGCGCATCTCGGCTCTTGGAATAAGCGGGACCAGAGGGTTAACCCTCTATAACGTAAACCAAGTAAAAAATAACTCGTCGGTGAATAGCGCAGCTTGGTAGCGCATCTGGTTTGGGACCAGAGGGTCGGGGGTTCGAATCCCTCTTCACCGACCACTATTTAGTTTAACGCGAATAGCGGTAAACAAAGGCAAAGCCAGTGGTGGCTATAGCTCAGTTGGTAGAGCCCTGGATTGTGATTCCAGTTGTCGCGGGTTCAAGTCCCGTTAGCCACCCCATTTATTTAGGTAACTTAGGTTTCCTGTTCTGATAAGTCAGAACAAAACACAAGTCGGTGAATAGCGCAGCTTGGTAGCGCATCTGGTTTGGGACCAGAGGGTCGGGGGTTCGAATCCCTCTTCACCGACCACTATTGAAGCCCTAGTCGAAAGACTAGGGCTTTTTACTTTCTAGCGTTTGAGCTTTAGTTTTAACCCAAAGTGGGGTTCGCCTGATGTTCAAAATATGCTCTTCACCAAATTACTATTAGAAAGCCTCGTCAGAAATGACGAGGCTTTTTTGCATTTTGGAACGGGCTGCGCCCTACAGAACGCTGCGCTTCTGGAAAACGGGATCGGGCTTCGCCCTGCGAGATAAATATTTGCCATGAGATCCCCAATTCTCTCGTTCCTCGCTATTGAGGATGACAATGTAATTTAATGAACAAGACTTGTCACTTGGTTCTAATTCTGCAAACGTTCTCCAGTTCTCCAGTTCTCCAGTTCTCCAGTTCTCCAGTTCTCCAGCATCCCTCATACTTAAGCATTAACCAGTTTCTGCAAGGCGACAAAAACCGTAGATAATAGATTTGCCATTTTGGGTTTTGGGTTTGATTTAATTCTGTATAAATAAAAATAGATGGATTAAACGACCTGATTTGAACTTATGTTTGGAGTTATGTTTTAAATTTGTTAATGATGGTGGGGTTTGAGTGACTGAATGGTTATTCTATTTTGGTTATAACTAAATGCGATGTTAAATAACCAAAAGTTACGTTTTTATTGGTCTGGGATGTGTTTTTGGCGCAGGTACGACCAATGGAAGATATAGCTCTATTGCATATTTATTTTGCTATGCTGCTTGGTTTTTGTTCGATCTCGACTTTTTATCCTATCTTTGTTGCTTTTCTGTGAATTTTTTGCCAAATTGATGACCTTGTAATTTGCCAGAATGATATTCTGGTACGAATGGATTCACTTTTCAGACAGGGCAGAAAGCTGCCGAAGCAGTAGAGGTCTGGTAATGTCACTTTTAGAAGTTAAAAATCTTCGAATAGAGTACCCTTCGCGTCATGGTGTTCATGCCGCAGTTAAATCACTCTCCTTTAATATTGAACGTGGAGAGATCGTCGGCGTTGTTGGCGAGTCTGGTGCCGGTAAGTCGACCGTTGGTAATGCGGTCATCGATTTGCTGAGCCCACCTGGTCGTATCGCTAGTGGCGATGTTTACTTAGACGGTGAGCAGATCTCTGGTTTATCCCCAGAACAGATGCGCAGCGTTCGAGGTTCTAAAATTGGATTCATCTTCCAAGATCCAATGACTTCTCTAAACCCACTTTTTACCGTTGAGCAGCAACTGAAAGAAACCATTCATGCCAATATGAAGGTTTCTGATGAAGAGGCGTATCAGCGTGCGCTGTCATTAATGCAGCAAGTTGGTATTCCTCAACCAGAGAACCGCTTAAAGCAGTACCCACACCAGTTTTCTGGTGGTATGCGTCAACGTGTGGTTATCGCGATTGCTTTGGCGGGTGAGCCTGATCTGATTATTGCCGATGAACCGACGACTGCATTGGATGTGTCTATCCAAGACCAGATTTTGAGTTTGATCCGTGAGTTGTGTATCAAGAACAATGTTGGTTGTATGTTGGTTACCCATGATATGGGAGTAGTTTCCAACGTAACGGATCGCGTTGCGGTGATGTACCGTGGTGATTTGGTTGAGTTTGGCCCAACGGCAAAAGTACTCGGTGATCCAGATCATTCCTACACACGCAGTCTGATTTCAGCGGTACCTCGCTCTGATATGAAGCTTGATCGCTTCCCGCTGGTTAGCTACATCGAAGAAGCGCACGAGATGGAGCCGCTCGATGTTAAAAGCCACTGGCTAGGTCAAAGCCAAGACCATCGCGATTACACAGGTTCGTTACTCAATGTTGAGAACGTTAACCTGCGCTTTGTGACCAAAGATTCCTTGTTCGAAAGTCGTCGTGAATATGTTCAAGCTTCTAACAATGTCAGCTTTGAAGTCTTTGAGGGTGAAACTTTCGGTCTTGTGGGTGAGTCGGGCTCTGGTAAATCGACCATTGCACGAGTGATCGCAGGTTTGTATGCGCCGAACTCGGGCAAGGTAACGTTTGAAGGGATCGACCTAACGTCTTTGAAATCAGAGAAAGAACGTCGCCCACTGCGCCGCCAAATGCAGATGGTGTTCCAAAATCCTTACACTTCAATGAATCCGCGTATGAAGATTTTTGACATCATCGCGGAACCTATCCGATTCCATAAGTTGACCAATAGCGAAACGGAAACACGTCAGATCGTCAACGATCTACTTGATCACGTTGGTCTGGGCAAAATGGCAGGGGTGAAATATCCACATGAGTTTTCAGGTGGTCAGCGTCAGCGTATTTCGATTGCACGTGCACTCGCAACACGTCCGCGTCTGCTGATTTGTGATGAGCCGACCTCAGCATTGGATGTGTCGGTACAAGCGCAAATTCTTAACCTGCTGAAAGATTTACAAGATGAGTTAAATCTAACCATGCTGTTTATCAGTCACGATTTACCCGTTATTCGTCAGATGTGTGACCGAGTGGGAGTGATGCAGATGGGGACGCTACTGGAAGTGGCGCCTACCGAGCAGCTATTTAGATCGCCTCAGCACGAATACAGTAAACAACTGATTTCTTTAATGCCTGAATTTACGGGCTTAAGAGAAGAAGTAAAAACGGCGTAAGTCGTGATTCTTTCCCGTTTTGACGGGCAATAAACAGAAGCAAACACAACAACTAGGGATAGAAAATCCCGCATAAGGAGTTATGCAATGAAAACCATGAAAAGCAAACTAGCAGTGGCTTTAATGGCAGCTGGCCTTAGCTTTGGTGCAGCGGCAGCAGATATTACCGTCGCTTATGACGCTGACCCAGTGTCACTTGACCCGCATGAGCAGCTATCTGGCGGTACACTGCAAATGTCTCACATGGTATTTGATCCGCTTATCCGCTTTAACCAGAAGATGGAATTTGAACCTCGTCTAGCGGAGTCTTGGGAGCGTATTGACGGCGAAACAATGCATTTCAACATTCGCCAAGGCGTTAAGTTCCACTCAGGTAACACGCTAACTGCTGACGATGTAGTTTGGACGTTTGACCGTCTGAAGAGCTCACCAGACTTTAAAGGTATCTTTGGCCCAATCGTTTCGATTTCAAAAGTTGGCGAATACGAAGTAGAAGTAAAGACTGACGGTGTTTACCCACTAGTAGAAAACGTCATGACTTACCTATTCCCAATGGATAGCAAGTTCTACTCAGGTAAAACGGAAGACGGCAAAGATAAAGCTGAGCTAGTTAAGCACGGTAACTCTTTCGCATCGACTAACGTATCTGGTACTGGTCCTTTCATCATCACTCAACGTGAGCAGGGTGTAAAAGTGACTTTCGAACGCTTCAATGATTACTGGGATAATGGTTCAGGCGGTAACGTTGATAAGCTAACGCTAGTGCCAATCAAAGAAGATGCAACTCGTGTTGCAGCACTTCTATCTGGTGACGTAGATATGATTGCGCCAGTAGCGCCAAACGACTACAAGCGTATCAAGAAAGCTGACAGCGTAGATCTATACACTATGCCTGGTACGCGTGTTATTACGTTCCAAATGAACCAAAACAGCAACCCAGCACTGAAAGATGTACGTGTTCGTCAAGCGATTACTTACGCAATCAACAACGAAGGCATCACTAAGAAAGTCATGAAGGGTGCAGCTACTGCGGCAGGTCAACAGAGCCCAGTTGGCTTCGTTGGTTACAACGCAGACCTAAAACCTCGCTACGACCTTAAGAAAGCAAAAGAGCTGATGAAAGAAGCGGGTTATGAGAACGGCTTCTCACTGACTATGATGGCGCCAAACAACCGTTACGTGAACGATGACAAGATCGCTCAAGCGTCGGCGGCAATGCTGTCTAAGATCGGTATCAAGGTTGATCTGAAGACAATGCCTAAAGCTCAGTACTGGCCTGAATTCGATAAGTGTGCTGCAGACATGCTAATGATCGGCTGGCACCCAGATACAGAAGATTCAGGTAACTTCACTGAGTTCCTAGCAATGACGCGTAATGCTGAAACGGGTAAAGGTCAGTACAACTGTGGCCACTACTCAAATGCAGAAGTTGATAAGCTAATCGAAGATACCAACAAGATGACTGATCTTAAAAAACGTAGTGCATCTTTGAAGAAAGTTGAAGAGATTCTATACAATGAAGCGGCATTCGTTCCTCTACATTGGCAAGATCCTTCATGGGCAGCGAAAGGCAACGTCGAGATTGGTCCAATCATCAACGGCATGAACTTCCCATACTTTGGTGACCTAGTAGTTAAATAACTACTAGTGAGCTAGACCAAGTGCTCAATGAAGTGAGCGCTTGGTCGACTTTTGGTGCTTAGCTTTGTTTCAGTCGGGTTAAGTGCCATTTTTAAGACTGAAAGTTGCAGCCAGTTTTGTCTGGTTCTGCAGACTGAAATCTATGGAAAGTTAAAGGGGCAAGGAATGTTTTCGTTTCTGGTCAAGCGCCTGTTTCAGGCACTGATAGTGATGTTTGTGATCAGTCTAGTGGCGTTTGCCATTCAGGATAACCTCGGCGACCCATTGCGTGAGCTTGTTGGTCAGTCGGTTTCCGAATCAGAGCGCCAAGCTTTGCGTGACGAACTAGGTTTGAATGATCCCTTCATTACAAAATACACTCGCTTTGTTGGCAATGCGCTACAAGGTGATCTCGGTACTTCTTACTTCTTCAAGCGCCCTGCGGTTGAAGTGATTCTAGATAAGTTAGTGGCAACGCTTGAGCTCGTGTTCGGCGCTACGCTAATCATTGTATTCTGTTCAATCCCACTTGGTGTTTACTCAGCCATTCACCCAAAAAGTATATTTACCAAAATTGTCATGGCTGGCAGTAGCATCGGGATTTCGATTCCGGTTTTCTTAACCGCAATCATGTTGATGTATGTGTTCTCTATTGAGCTCGGTTGGTTACCATCTTATGGCCGAGGCGAGACCGCCAATCTGCTTGGCTGGGAATCGGGCTACTTTACTCTTGATGGTTTAGCGCACTTGGTTTTACCTTGTATTGCTCTTGCTTCCATCATGTTGCCACTCTTTATTCGTCTTGTACGTTCTGAAATGCTCGAGGTACTGAGTTCTGAGTACATCAAGTTCGGCAAAGCAAAAGGTCTGGCTCTCAATAAAATTTACTACCAGCACGCATTGAAAAATACCATGCTACCTGTGCTTACCGTTGGTGGTGTTCAAATTGGTACCATGGTTGCCTATACCATCCTAACCGAAACCGTTTTCCAGTGGCCTGGAACGGGCTTTCTTTTCCTTGAAGCAATCAACCGTGTAGATACACCGTTAATCACCGCTTACGTTATTTTCGTTGGTCTGATTTTCGTTGTCACTAACACCATTGTTGACTTGCTATACGGCATCATCAACCCGACCGTAAATCTAACAGGTAAAGGAGCTTAAACATGAGTCAAACTGCAGCAGCTCCTTCACGCTGGGAGCGATTTAAACAATCGGATTTCTTGTACTACTTCAAGCGCGACAAAGTGGCGATGGCCAGCTTTACCGTGTTTATGTTGTTCTTGGTGATGGCTTTGGCAGCGCCAATTCTGTCACCGACTGACCCGTATGACTTGTCGTCAATTGATATTATGGATTCAGAGCTTCCTCCAGCATGGATGGAAGATGGCGACGAGAAGTTTCTGCTAGGGACCGATGAGCAAGGTCGAGATATCCTTTCGACGATTCTTTATGGCTCGCGTCTATCTCTGACCATTGGTTTCCTAGCGGTAGGTTTACAGCTTGTGCTAGGGATTGTGATTGGTCTTTCGGCGGGTTACTTTGGCGGCCGTATTGATAGCTTCTTAATGCGTTTCGCGGATGTCCAGTTATCGTTTTCAACCATGATGGTGGCAATCATTGTCTCGGCTATCTTTAAAGCCAGCTTTGGTAGTGATTTCTACAGCCAGTATGCGGTCGTTATGCTAGTGGTGATCATTGGTGTGGCTGAATGGCCTCAGTATGCACGTACTATTCGTGCTTCAGTGTTGGCTGAGAAGAAGAAAGAATACGTAGAGGCGGCACGTGTGATGGGCTTTAAAGCTCCACGCATCATGTTCCGTCACATCCTACCAAACTGTTTATCGCCTATCTTGGTGATTTCGACGGTACAGGTGGCAAACGCCATCATGTCGGAGGCGGCACTTTCTTTCCTAGGTTTAGGTCTACCGGTAGACCAACCTTCTTTGGGCGCACTGATTAGCATTGGATTTAACTACATTTTCTCTGGTGCATGGTGGATTACGGCATTCCCGGGTATCGTACTGGTCACTTTAGTCTTGGTTATCAATTTACTTGGTGACTGGTTACGTGACGTATTTAACCCAAAAATCTACAAAGGGTGATCCAAGCCTAAGATTTGATTATAAAAACCTATCTAAACTAAGAGCCGTAATTAATTACGGCTCTTTTTTTGCATTCTCATTTTCAGGGCAGTGAACCGTCAAGAAAGTCACTATAGTGATCCACGTAGATGGATAAACTCGAAGTTAAGTTTATAGAGTATGGATATCAATATGGCCTCAAAGCCTAAACAAACTTTTTTGAAGTGTTGGAGTCTTGTTGCAGCATTAGCCTTGCCCGCTTTGTCAGCCCCAACGCTTGCTGAAGAATTTTTATGCGATGCAACTCAGGCATCAACCAATGAGTTGCCATTGTTAGATAAGTCGTGCCCGATTGGTAAAGGATTATGGGGTAAATCTCAGCCGCGTGGCCAAGAGTCAACCTTCTGGATTCAGTGTGGTGTGTTTAGCAAGCCACTGCCTCTTACAAAGGCGAAAAAGCTCTACCAACATATATCAACCGATGTGTGGGCAAAGCCAGAAGCAAAAGCTTACCGTTGCCTGATTGGCCCATATAAAGACTTTGCTCAAGCAAATATAGAATTGGCAAAAGTGAAAACTGAGCCAGGCTATAAAGAAGCATTTGTTCGAGAAGTGGTCAAGGGGGCTCCTGTAAAGCAGGTGAAAGCAAAACCGGCAACACCTAAGCCTGTCGTAAAACAGCAGCAGTCTACTACTGTGATACCTGCGCCAGTGAAAGCGAAGCCAGAACCAATTAAACCTATGGCTCAAGAGCCTAAGCAGCGTCAATCTGATGTTTCTATTCGTTTAACAGCGACGGTTTCTGGTATTGAGTACAAGGTGCCATACACCATGTTCAGCAATGACCAGTTTTATATGGAACACGAGCTGCCGTGGAATAGGCTCGACTACGAAGGAGCCTATAAAACCTGTTATCGTTTAGGCATGCGCTTAGCAACATCAACTGAGTGGCAAGCACTGCTTGCTTCTAACGTGATGCAGAAAGACAAATGGCCAATGCATCTACCTTATTGGGGCGCAGAAAAGTCAGGGTTATTTACCAGTGGCAAAACCAATAAGCTAAAAGGCACTTCACTATTGAATGTCATGTGTGTGAAATAAGCTAAGAAATCAGTAGCCTCGTGCTACTGATTTTTTTGTTCTGCTTCTTGCAACAGCTCCAAATACTTTTTCTCAACAAAATCTTTCTCTTTAGTCATATGGTGTAGTTGCTGTTTAGAGGCTTCAAGTTCTGCCGCTAAACCAGCCACATCGCCTTGTGAGCCTGCTTGCTGTTTATACTCTTCAAGCTGATCGAGCAGTTGCTGCTTCTCTTGTTGGAACTCTTTGGCAAGGGTTGCCGACCCACCAGATTCACTGATTTGAATGTACTCTTGCTCAAGTTGTTCAAATTGCTTTTCTAACTGCTCTTTTTCCAACTGTAAGCTTTCCACTGTATCGGTCTGTTTAAGTAGGCGGCTTTTGGCATTTCTTAAGCCTTTAACACTTCTGTCTAAATCCCCTTTTAATTTTTTGATGAGGCGGTGGGATTTATTGAGTTTTTGATTCAACTCGTCAATTGATTCTTTCTCCTGCTCACTGAGCTCTCCTTTCGCGGCTTTGATTTGTGATACCTGACTTTCCAGAGCTTGCTGAATCAGAATTAAGTCGTTGAGCGTATCACCATTGTCCGCTGTGTAGCTGAGTGCCTTATCGACAGATTGCTGACACAGCTCGTAGGTGTTTCTGTCCATATCACGGCCACTGACGACCTGGCGGGCAAACTGACGGAACTCGCGCAAAATCAAAAGCAATATGATAAACCACACCAAAAGTATCAGTAGTCCAAAGTCGACCGCGAGGGCAATTAGGTTTTCTAGGGTTAATCTCGGTAATAAATCCATCTATCAAATACGTAAGTTGGGACATTCATCGACTGTAAGTTTAGTTGTCAGTGGAAAATATGCCTATAATTTAGACAGTTCAGTATGGGAGGTGACGGCGACCTGTGAAAATTTTGATTGTGGACGACAGTAAGGCAACTTTGGAGATAGTTAGGCGGGGCTTAGAGAGCTTTGGTTATTGTCGTTTATCGATCGAGAAAACCTGCAGTGCGACTCAAGCATTAGAGCTGGCAAAAGAATGGCATCCAGATATTGTGCTAACAGATTGGTACATGCCGGATATGACAGGTCTAACACTCACTGAAGAGCTTATGAAGCTTGGGGTTGGGATAAAGGTCGGCATGATTACTACGGTTGATGATGAGAGCCAAATCAAGCAAGCTCAAGCGGCTGGTGCCAGCTTTGTTTTAACCAAGCCTTTCGAAGACAGTGAATTGCATCGTTACTTGCTTCCTTTAGTGCAAGGCGTGGAAGAAAGTAAGAAAACACTCGATTCGATCACTGAAGTGCAAAAAGAGTTAGCTTTGCCTAAGTTATCGCAACTTGAGAAACTGCTGCAAAGGGAGCTCGGTGATAGTTTAACTCTCAACAATATTGCCCCACAATTGTTCGATGAGAGCAAGATTCCGTGCCTTTTAGCCGTATATGAAGACACTGCAACCCAGCGCCCTCGTGCGGTAGCAATGCTTGACCTGCACGCGATCTGTGTTTTTGCTCAGGCGAGTTCTGCTATCTCGAAGGGGGACATCCAGCAAGTGATTCAGAGTAAGCTCGCGAGTAAGGGGGTATTAGATGCTTGCCACCAAGTTCTAGACCGTTCAGCTTTGGCATTTTTGGACAGCCAAACTCGTAAGAGCTTACGTCTAAAAAATATCAGCTTTGTTCCTAGTGCGTTTGATAAGTTGAAAACTTTATACGATAAAGACGCGGATAAGCGGGTGGATTTCACATGCCAACTAGATGGAGCTCTACAAGGGAAAGTCACCTTAGTCGGCTTTTAACTGGCAAACAAAAAGCAGACACAAGGTCTGCTTTTTATGTTTGATGTCGTGCATCAGCGATTAACGCATGGTAACGAACTCTTCTGAGCCAGTCGGGTGGATAGCAACGACAGAATCGAAGTCTGCTTTTGTTGCGCCCATCTTCATCGCGACACCGAAGCCTTGAATCATCTCATCGACTGTGAAGCCGATGCCATGTAGGCCCACAACGGTTTCTTCTTCACCAGCGCAGACTAATTTCATCTTACATGGCTGACGGTGTTTAGTTACGGCGGTGTACATCGCTGTAAAGCCAGATGTGTAAACTTTCACATTGTCTTTGCCGTACTTCTCTTCCGCTTCTTGTGTTGTTAGACCAATGGTGCCGATTGGCGGGTGGCTAAATACCACGGTAGGCACTAGGTTGTAGTCCATCTTCGCGTTTGGCTTGTTGTTAAACAGGCGCTCAGATAATTGACGACCTGCTTTAACTGCAACTGGAGTTAGCTCGATACCGCCTTCCATGATGTCGCCAACACAGTAGATCCCTGGAACGTTAGTCGCTTGGAATTCATCGACCTTGATGTAGCCGCGGTCGTTGGTTTCTACACCTGTTGAAGCTAGGTTGATTGCATCGGTTGCTGGGTGACGACCAATAGCCCAGATGAGTTGGTCAACGTTTTGCGTGTTGCCGTTCTCTAGGTGCAGAGTCAGGCTACCGTCTGCTTCTTTAACCACTTCCTTTGGAATTGAGTGAGTATGCAGTTTAGGCCCCTCAGCCTCCATTACTTCAACCAACGTTTCGATGATCATTGGATCAAAACTACGTAGTGGTGATTCTTTACGTACGTAAAGGTGCGTTTCAGTGCCAAGTGCATTCAGTACGCCTGCAATTTCTACTGCGATGTAGCCTGCACCGATAACTGCGACGCGTTTTGGTTGCTCTTGTAGGTCGAAAAAGCCATTTGAGTCGATGCCGTATTCAGCACCTGGAATGTTAGGAATCGTCGGGCGTCCACCTACTGCAATCAGGATGTGGTCAGCGGTGTAATGTTCGCCATTCACTTCGACTGTTTTCTCGTCAACAAACTTAGCAAAGCCTTTGATGACATTAACCTTGTTGTTGCCCAGTACACGATCGTAAGACTGGTGAATACGACCAATGTAAGCCTGACGACTCTCTACGAGTTTGCTCCAATCAAAGCCTTTAACGTCAATGTCAAAGCCGTAATCTTCAGCGTATAGGTTCATTGCATCTGCAACTTGAGCACCGTGCCACATAACCTTTTTTGGTACACAGCCTACGTTTACACAGGTGCCACCTAGGTCTTGAGCTTCGATAAGTGCAACTTTAGCGCCGTACATAGCTGCGCGGTTTGCTGATGCGATACCGCCAGAGCCACCGCCGATACAGATGTAATCAAAATGAGTCGCCATTACTTTCTCCAAGATTATTAATTTTTCTGATAACAATTACATTGGGGTGAAAGTGAACGAACTCAATATCACCAAAATGATTTGTTATTTATCCCACCCTCTATCATAAATCGAGTCTAGCCATTTCCTAAATGGGAAAAAGTGACATTTTTTATGACAAATAACGATGAGTAGTTAGGTCAACAGACCCTAGTATAGCGGAATAAGGTGCTATTCCGCTTTATGTATGAAAGGCTTAATCGCAGCAGCTAGTAGGGCCACAGCAGCCTTGGGTTTGAATATCTTTTCCTTCACCTAGGTAAGTATTGGTGAGGTAAAAGCTGTGGAATTTATCTTCAAAGTCACTGGAAACGGTCTTTTCTACCAGACCAGTGTCTAATAGGTTACGCTGCCAAGCCTGCATTTTAGGTAAACCGCATAAGAAATCGTACCCAGAATGCGCTTTTACGATGGCTGCTCGATGTAATAGTGGCAACCACGCCATATCGACATTGCTTAACTGGTTTGACTTAAAGAACTTATTGCCCTCACTGAGCTGATTTTCTGCTTTTCTAAACGCTGTTAGTAGTTTTCCTTCGCGTTGCTCAAAAGTCTCTTGGTCTTTACTACTCATTGTGCCGCATTGTGCTAGATAATGTTTAGAACCTAGGTAACTCCATGCTCGATCCAGCGCACGTTGCTCGTTGGTCACCCCCTGTTCAAGTGGGCCGTACTCATCCTCAATGTATTCAATGATGGCGTCTGATTCGAACAGAGCAGTTCCTGATTCTGTGACCATGACGGGTACCTGCCCATTAGGCGAGATATCTAAGAACCATTGTGGCTTGTTTTTTAGTTCGATGTATTCAATTTCATAAGGGATTTGCTTGGCTTCTAATGCCGCGGTGACACGTTGAACAAATGGACAAATTTTAAAGCTAACAATCTTAAGCATGGTGTTTTCCTTAATTAGTGGAGTATTTACACTTACTAAGACGATGGAGAAAAACAAAAGACGACATTTAATTTTAAAAATATCGAAATATTTTCTTTGCTCAATAAAAAAGGCGTAACCTCAATAGGTTACGCCCTTAAAAATTTAGCCAGATTTACTCTGGCACTATCCATTCGACTTTAAAGTGCCCAGTTGCTGGAGCAATGGCCTCTTTCAAGAAGGGGAGAATCTGGTTCATTTGGCTTTCTAGTTTCCAAGGAGGGTTGATAACTATCATGCCTGATGCAGTCATACCACGCTCGTTGGTATCAGGGGTCACGCCCAGTTCTATTTGCAGTATCTTGCGAATGCCAAGACCTTCTAGGCCTTCAATCATATCTTCGATATCGCAGCGATTGACCACAGGGTACCAAATCGCGTAAATACCGGTCGCCCAACGTTTATGGCTTTGGTAAATCGCCTGTACCACGTCGCGATACTCTTTTGCTAGCTCGTAGGGCGGGTCAATCAAGACTAAGCCGCGACGCTCTTTAGGCGGTAAACTCGCTTTCAGACGTTTAAAGCCATCTTCTTTATAGATGCTTACTTGGCGGTCACGATGAAATTCTTGTTCAAGTAACGGGTGATCGGCTGGGTGCAACTCAGTCAGTACCATGCGATCTTGCTGGCGCAGGTGAGCACGAGCGACGCGAGGGGAGCCAGGGTAGTAACGCAGTGAATCACCATTGTTAAGCGTTTTAATCGCTTCTAAATAGCTCTGAATATCTTCTGGAATATCATTTTGTTGCCAAACTCGGGCGATACCTTGCTTGTATTCACTGGTTTTCTCTGACCACTCGTGGGTTAAGTCATAACGACCGACACCTGAGTGAGTATCGTGATAAACAAACGGCTTTTCTTTCTGCTTCAGTGAGTTAAGAATAAGACTCTGAACGATATGTTTAATCACGTCTGCGTGGTTGCCGGCGTGAAAACTGTGGCGATAACTTAACAAAATGACACTCTCGAAATGGTCTTTAAACCATATTGAAGTTAGTACGAACGATTCGCCGATTATATACTCAGTGGCTTTGGGATGCTCGCATTTAGCAACAACTTAGCGAATCCCTTCTATTGAAAAATGACGACGCCACCTATATTTAATCTATAAGACGTTGAATATACTTAATAGACGAACCCGTCAGTTCGCTTGCCAATAAAAGGAATGATTTATGTCTAATCCACTTCTTAGCTTTACCGATTTGCCTCCATTTTCTCAGATCAAACCGGAACACGTTAAGCCAGCTGTTGAACAAGCGATTGCAGATTGCCGCGCTAAAATCGACAGCGTACTAGAGGGTAACAGTCAACCGACTTGGAACAGTGTGGTAGCGCCAATAGAAGAAGTGGATGACCGCTTAAGCCGTATTTGGTCACCAGTGAGCCATATGAACTCGGTGGTGAACAGCGATGAGCTACGCGAAGCCTACGAAAGTTGTCTGCCTCTGTTATCTGAGTATGGTACTTGGGTTGGGCAGCACAAGGGCCTATTTGAAGCCTACAAGGCAATCAAAGCGAGCGAAGAGTTTGCCGCTTTGACTCAGGCACAAAAGAAAACTATCACTGACTCACTGCGTGACTTTGAACTATCAGGCATTGGTCTGCCTGCCGATGAGCAACATCGCTATGGTGAAATCAGCAAGCGTATGTCGGAGCTAGGCTCTAAGTTCTCTAACAATGTGCTCGATGCCACTATGGGTTGGACTAAGCATGTTGAAGATGAAGCGCAACTAGCAGGTATGCCAGAATCTGCGCTGGCGGCAGCAAAAGCGGCAGCTGAAGCAAAAGAGCTTAATGGTTACCTGCTGACTTTAGATATCCCTTCTTACTTGCCTGTAATGACCTACTGTGACAATCAAGAACTGCGCAAAGAGTTATATGAAGCGTATGTCACTCGCGCCTCGGAGCGAGGTCCAAAAGCGGGCGAGTGGGACAATAGTGAGATCATCAATGAGCAACTGAAACTGCGTCATGAAATCGCACGTATGTTGGGTTTCAATACCTACAGTGAAAAATCGCTTGCGACTAAGATGGCGGAAAACCCTTCTCAGGTTCTTAGCTTCTTAAATGATTTAGCGAGCAAGGCTAAGCCTCAAGGTGAGCGTGAAGTAGAAGAGTTGCGTCAGTTTGCTAAGAGTGAGTTTGGCGTTGAAGCACTTAACCTTTGGGATATTGCTTACTACAGCGAGAAGCAAAAACAACATCTATTCCAAATTTCTGACGAAGAGTTGCGCCCTTACTTCCCTGAAGCAAAAGCGGTCAGTGGTCTATTTGAAGTGCTAAATCGTGTCTTCGGTATGACGGTCACTGAACGTGAAGGTGTTGATACTTGGCATGAATCGGTACGCTTCTTTGATATCTTTGATGCAGATAACAACCTACGCGGTAGCTTCTATCTTGATTTGTATGCTCGTGAACACAAACGCGGTGGTGCTTGGATGGATGAGTGCCGCGTGCGTCGTAACAATGAAAGCGGCGAGCTGCAAACACCAGTGGCGTACCTAACCTGTAATTTCAACCGTCCTGTCGGAGATAAGCCAGCACTGTTTACCCATGATGAAGTTGTGACTCTGTTCCACGAGTTTGGTCATGGTATTCACCATATGCTGACTCAAGTAGAGACGGGAGCAGTATCTGGTATCAATGGCGTGCCTTGGGATGCGGTAGAGCTGCCAAGTCAGTTCCTTGAGAACTGGTGCTGGGAAGAGGATGCATTAGCGTTTATCTCTGGTCACTTTGAAACAGGCGAACCACTGCCGAAAGAAATGTTAGAGAAGATGCTAGCAGCGAAAAACTTCCAGTCGGCGATGTTCATTCTTCGTCAGCTAGAGTTTGGTCTGTTTGACTTTACTCTGCACACGGAGTTTGACCCAGAAGTTGGCCCACGTGTCTTAGATACACTGGCAGAAGTGAAATCAAAAGTCGCGGTGTTGCCGAGCTTAGAGTGGAACCGTTTCTCGCACAGCTTTAGTCACATCTTTGCTGGTGGTTACAGTGCCGGTTACTACAGCTACCTATGGGCAGAAGTGCTATCTTCTGATGCGTTCTCACGTTTTGAGGAAGAAGGCATTTTCAATACCGAAACCGGTCAAAGCTTCTTGAACAACATTCTTGAAATGGGCGGAAGTGAAGAACCAATGGAGCTGTTTAAACGCTTCCGTGGTCGTGAGCCGCAGATTGATGCGTTACTGCGTCATTCAGGTATTGCTGCCTAACTTGAAAGTAAGAATTTAATCAATTCGAAACCGCCCCTCTGATACAGAGCGGCGGTTTTTGTTATTATGCCTCCCATTAATTGCATGGAGGTTTTATGTTGTTGAACAAAGTTTTGTTAGGTGCTGGTTTAGCAGTGGTTATGTCAGGATGTGCTGAGCTAAAAGAGGCGGGAACAGCGATTGGTCACGCGACTCGTGACACCACTACAGCGATAGGTCATGCAACCCGTGATACAACAAAGGCGATCGGCCATGCATCACGAGATGCGGTTAACTCTGTCAAAGAAGACTTATCTTCAGAACATTAGCCAAGCTTACTACGTAGTACTTTATCGGCTGAGATAACACCAGGCCCCCAAACCACGACATTTAAGATCATTAAGCCCCATAGCTGGTGATCATAAAAGCCTTTGTCCCAAAGTACGGGATAAGACACCACGGCGATAATGTTAAACACAAACAGGATCGCTGCCATTGGGCGTGAGAAAAGTCCTAAAGCAAGAAAAACAGGCAAGATCAGTTCAGCGGCTGTACCCATATAGGCAGCCATTTCCCAAGGTAAAATCGGAACCTGATACTCGTACTCAAATAGGAATAGGGTACTGTCCCATGAGGCTATCTTGGTTAGCCCAGAATTAAAGAATACCCAAGCCACCCAAAGTCGACAAAACAGTAGCAGTAGCGGGACAAAGCCAGCTTGAAATTTGGCGACCCAGTTATCATAGCTCTCGAGCATATTCTTAATGGCGCTAGACATATTATTATCCTTCTAATGTGGCGAGCGAAAAACCTGCCAGTAGGTCATGTTGAGTGAGGAAGTCCAAATGGGCCAGTAGTGCTGGTGGGACTTCAGTGAGCATGCAGCCAGACAACAAATAATTGAGCAGTTCATAAGGCTCAGCGGTGAGAGCCAAAGTCCACACTCCGCTTTCTGCTGAGTAGGCAATAATCCCTTGTTCTGCTTGCTCTAAACTTAAACCATCAAAGTTGTTACTGTTGATGGCTTTCTGGAGTGAGAACAGCGCGTAAGATGACTGAAACGCAATCACTCCGGGTTTCAGGTGCAATTGAATCTGGGGTTGCTGATCTTCTGCCACATGAGCAAGTTGAGCCAATGGCAGTAAATCGTCAGCGAGACTTATCTGATTCCCCAGCTGCTGAGCAAGGTCGATATGCCATTCGAAACGAGCTACTTCTAAGCTATAAGGCGCTGCTTCAATCACCGCCGGAAAGCGTTCGATAGTCTGTTCGAAATGTTCCCCATAGTGGCTGACATCCCCGGCTTGCAACGGGTAGTTAAGTACGTGTTGGCGGGCAACTTGCTCAAAGCACTCTTCCCCCCACAGGGCGTGTAGCATAGGGTAGGTTGCTTGCAGGACTTCACTCAGGCTGATGATGAAGTTATTGCGATAAATCTGCATTCTCTCATCGGCACTGAAATCATCGCTACAAATATTGCAATCTTCACCAGAGGCTTGGTAGTGCAGCGCTTTGGCAAAGGCGCTTTGTAATTCGCTTAGGGAAGGTGAAGCATTTGATGTCATGACACTTTCCTCTTCGCGGCTTGCCACTGATTGAGTTGCTCGCTAGCTTTGGCTGCTTCCGCGAGCAAGACTTCTGGCTGTGGAATATCGAGATCCCACTCAATCAAGGTATGTCTTTCGCCATAGTGTTCTAACCAGAATTGATACAGTTGCCACACTTCATCACTGACAGGGCGGCTATGGGTATCGATCCACACTTCTCCCTTATCGAGCTGCTTGACAGTAAAACCTGCCAAGTGAATTTCATCCACAGCCTCGGCCGGAATTGAAGCTAAATAATGATGGCTATCAAAGCCATGGTTGAATGCAGATACATGAATATTGTTTAGGTCCAACAGTAGCCGACAATCAGTGCGCTTTTGGACTTCAGTTAAAAAGTCCCATTCACTAATCGTCGAGTGATTGAATTTCACATAGCTTGATGGGTTTTCAATCAGCATTGGCCGTTGCAGCGTATCTTGAACCTCAAGCACGTTGCGGCAAAAGATCGCTAAGGCTTCTTCGGTGTAAGGCAAAGGCAGCAAGTCATTGAAGTAATGGCCACCATTTTCACTCCAGCTTAAATGATCAGAAACCAGAAAAGGGTTTATCTCACTGATTAGAGCTTGCAGCTGTTTGAGGTGACGACGGTTAACGCGTTCAACACTGCCTAATGATAGCCCGATACCGTGACAGCTAATTTGATAGTCGTTAGCAAGCTTACGTAGTGTTTGACGTGATGCCGAATAGGGTTGGAAGTAGTTTTCACTATGAATTTCGAGCCATGACAGTGATGGTTTCTCTTGGCTGAAATAATCTAGGTGCGGTGAACGTAATCCCACCCCGACTTTATTATGAAAATGATCTGCATTCACTGGGCGTTCCTTGAAAGTAGAAGCGGCAGAAGTAAGGCGGCCGATTGAGCCTCAGGCCGCCTAAAATTTTTATTATGAAGATTGAGTGCTGCCGCCTGTTAGCTTGCCACATAGACCTTTTGGTACGACTACGAAAGCATCCGTTTGGTTGTCTTCTTTTGATGTACCTGCACATGAGCTGGTTTTAGTTGCACAGTCATTTTTACCTGCTTTTGCCACGCCGTAGCATTTTTCTTTCTCTGCTGCGACCGCTGGAGCAGCCGTTAACATTGTGCCACCAAGAGCAATTAAACCAGTAACAGCGGCAGTAACAGCAAGATTAGACTTTTTCATAGTAATTTCCTCAGACTTTATTCCTTTACTTTATGTGGGCAAGCGAATCATGAAGTAATTCATCAACTTGCTTAATTAAAAGGATAGAAAACTCGCCTAAAAACTTTCAAATAAATTATAGAAAATGACGTTATTATTATTTTTGGTTATTTAATTTATTGATTTAACAGACTTTTAACAGTTGGTTTTTTTCTATTTTTTTTTGTTGGCAGCCTAAAAAGTACCAATAGTGGCAAATTCAGTTGCTTATCCCTGCACCTAGCATCTTGAGGTCACTCGGGTATAATGCCATTTCATGTATAGATAACCAGTAACTGAGCACACAATGGATCCTTCCTTACTTCTCGATGGTCTGAATGACAAGCAGCGTGAAGCTGTTGCTGCACCGCTAGAAAACTTACTCGTATTGGCCGGCGCAGGCAGTGGTAAAACACGTGTGCTAGTGCATCGTATTGCGTGGTTGATGTCTGTTGAGCAAGCTTCGCCGTTCTCCATTATGTCGGTGACCTTCACTAACAAAGCGGCGGCGGAAATGCGCGGTCGTATTGAAGAGCTAATGATGGGTAGCGCTTCGGGTATGTGGAATGGCACATTCCATGGTATTTGTCATCGTATCCTTCGTGCTCACTATCTGGATGCCAAGTTACCTGAAGATTTTCAGATCATAGATACAGACGATCAGCAGCGCCTATTGCGTCGCTTGATAAAAGCGCAAAACCTTGATGAAAAACAGTGGCCAGCGCGTCAGGTTAGTTGGTGGATCAATGGCAAAAAAGATGAAGGTCTACGCCCGAATCATATAGATGCTTATCACGATCCCGTCACTAAAACTTACTTGCAGCTTTACACGGCTTATCAAGAAGCTTGTGATCGAGCAGGTCTTGTCGATTTTGCTGAAATACTGCTTCGTGCTCATGAGTTATTGCGTGATAACAAGTTTGTTCGAGAGCATTATCAAGCTCGTTTCAAGCATATCTTGGTCGACGAATTCCAAGACACCAACAATATTCAGTATGCTTGGTTACGCATGATGGCTGGACCTGACTCTCATGTCATGATTGTGGGTGATGACGATCAGTCTATCTATGGTTGGCGCGGAGCAAAAATCGAGAACATTGAGAAATTCACCCGAGAGTTCCCAAGCGTTAACACCATTCGTCTTGAGCAAAACTATCGCTCAACAAAAACCATCCTAGAGGCGTCGAACACCCTGATTGCCAATAATACTGAGCGAATGGGTAAAGAGCTGTGGACGGACGGCGCGGAAGGTGAGCCAATTTCTGTGTACTCAGCCTATAACGAGTTGGATGAAGCTCGCTTTGCCGTGAATAAGATAAAGGAATGGCAAGACAAAGGCGGAGCGCTGAATGATGCCGCTATGCTATATCGAAACAACGCCCAGTCACGTGTACTCGAGGAAGCGTTGATTCAGGCAGGCTTACCTTATCGTATTTATGGTGGTATGCGATTCTTCGAACGCCAAGAAATCAAAGATGCACTTAGCTATCTGCGCTTAATGGCTAATCGTAACGATGACGCGGCTTTTGAGCGAGTGGTGAACACGCCAACTCGTGGCTTAGGGGATAAAACGCTAGAGACGATTCGTTTTGCTGCTCGCGATCGCGGTTGCACTATGTGGGAAGCTAGCGTTGCGCTCCTTGATGAAAAAGTCTTAGCTGGTCGTGCTGCTGGAGCTTTAAGCCGCTTCGTTGAATTGGTTAACGCCTTAGAAGATGACACATGTGAGTTGTCATTGCATGAGCAAACCGACCATGTCATCAAGTACTCAGGTTTGTTCGCTATGTACGAGCAAGAAAAAGGTGAGAAGTCTAAAGCTCGTATTGAGAACTTGGAAGAGCTGGTAACGGCGACCCGACAGTTTGAAAAGCCAGAAGAAGCGGAAGAAATGACCCTACTGACGGCTTTCTTGACTCATGCCGCGTTGGAAGCGGGTGAAGGTCAGGCTGACGAGTTTGAAGATGCCGTTCAGCTTATGACACTGCACAGTGCAAAAGGTCTAGAGTTCCCGCTTGTGTTTATGGTCGGTGTTGAAGAAGGCATGTTCCCAAGCCAGATGTCTGCGGAAGAAGCAGGGCGTTTGGAAGAGGAGCGCCGCCTATGCTATGTCGGCATGACGCGAGCAATGGAAAAACTCTACATCACCTATGCAGAGATGCGCCGTTTATACGGTCAGGATAAGTACCATAAGCCATCCCGTTTTATTCGTGAACTGCCAGAGACCTGTCTTGATGAAGTGCGTATGAAAGCGCAGGTGAGCCGTCCGGCAAGCTCAGGTCGCTTTAGCCAGACTGTGGTTAAAGAGAGTTTCAATGAAACTGGCTTTAGTTTGGGCTCGCGAGTTATGCACCCCAAGTTTGGTGAGGGTACCATTATCAACTTTGAAGGCAGTGGTCCACAAAGTCGCGTACAAGTCGCCTTTAACGGTGAGGGTATTAAGTGGTTGGTGACTGCTTACGCCAAACTAGAAACGTTATAAACGCTAAGTTTATTTTCTCAAAATAGTTGGACTTGTAGACAAGGCGACAATTGAACGAGTCCCCTGAGCATAGGGAACCTATGTGATGGGGCGAGTGAAAGCAGACAACGCAGTCTAAAGTTCAAATATGAAGAGAAAAAGATAAAGAAAAACCCCGAGGGCGCAAGCCCATCGGGGTTATAGTCTTACTCGCAGCAATCCGGCTACTATAGGTGCTCCATGCATCTAATCCTTGATAGTATGCTGACGTCCTTCAGCTTAGTCCATTCATCGCCATCCTAGCGGTGTCCTTGACCCTATCCTGGTCTGCTAACAATCCTCGTTAGCTCACTTCGCTTGTTCCTTGAGCGGTGTCCTTTTCATCGTCCTGATGATAAGTCCTTTCCTCATCCAGAGGTGTCCATTTCCAATCCTTAGTAGCAACCATCCTAGTTACTATTGCGTCCGTTCAATGTCCAATTCGCTTTCCATGCCGATTACTCATCCTAAGCAACCGTATCTTCTTCCTGAAGATTACCTAATCCGTGGTAATTTCCTGTTCCGTGTCAGCATCCTTCCGACACCATTCATATTACTCGTCTAACGAATTTCAGCAATATAAGGCAAACGTTTTTCTACATAAAAATTCGTTTATGTTTTATACGTATCCTTATAAAACAGTTGCTTAGGTTTTGTTGTTTACATTTTTCTCAGCCAAAAAGCTATTTTTACTCACTTGCTTGTGAGAGATCTCGCACAAGCAAGTGAGTCGATCTACTCTATTTACCGATTGCTGTACCTTCTCGTCGTGGATCAGCGGCACCTTGCAATTGATTATCTTGCAGTAAAATAGCGTGTAATCCTGAATTCAGATCGCGAACATTGACCTTAAAGCCCATTTCCTCTAGTTGAGGTTTGAATTTTTCCGCGCTAGTACCTTGCTCTACGTCTAAAGTGCCGAAACGGTTCAACAGGTGAGGTTGGTTGGTTGCTTGCTGAATATCCATTCCCCATTGAGTGTGGGCAATAATGGCTTGTGCGACATAACCAATAATACGACTGCCACCTGGTGAGCCAATAGCCATATATGGTTTGTCATCTTGCATGATGATGGTTGGTGCCATTGATGAACGTGGACGTTTTCCTGGTTCTAAACGGTTTGCAATTGGCTTACCTTCTTTATGGGAGCGGAAAGAGAAATCGGTCAGCTCATTGTTAAGTAGGAAGCCATTGGTCATCAAGCGTGAGCCAAATGCATTCTCAATTGTTGTGGTGATGGAAACCACGTTACCTTGTTTATCGACGACATTGAAGTGGCTGGTTGAAGGTAGCTCGATGGATTCATCCATGCTTTGACGTTGTGCATAGCTCCAAGGTGGGCTACCTGCACTCACAGACTCTAGAGCTTTACCCGGTTGAATGAGTTGTGCGCGCTGTTTTAGATACTCTTTATCGAGCAGACCTTGGGTTGGCATTGGCACAAAGTCTTCATCTGCCATATACATACCGCGATCGGCAAAGGCTAAGCGAGAGGCGTCTGCAATCACTTGCCATGATTTTGCATTATCCGGCCCCCACGATTTGAGATCGAAGTTCTCAGTAATCGCTAAGATTTGGCCAACAGTCAGAGCACCTGAACTTGGTGGTCCCATTCCACAGACATCAAAGCTTTGGTAAGCCGAACATACTGCGTCTCTTTGCTTTATTGAGTACGCATCTAGGTCTTTCTGTGCGAGTACCCCTGGGTTACCCGGGGCACTTTGTACCGTTTCGATAATATCTTCCGCGATTTTACCTTGGTAGAAAGCTTGCGCACCACCTTTAGCAATCGCAGTGAGTGTTGCTGCATACTCTGGGTTTTTGAGTAAGGTACCCGCCGTTTTAGGTGAGCCATCTGGATTGAAGAAGTAAGCTTTCGTGGTGGCAAAGCGGCTTAGACGCTCGGCATCTTTCTCTATTAGTGTCGCTAGGCGTGGACTGATCTCAAAGCCTTGTTTGGCAACGTTGACAACTGGTTGGATAAGATCTGCCCAAGCAAGTTTGCCGTATTTTTGGTGTGTATCCCACATCAACTTGACGGTACCCGGCGTACCTACTGATCGTCCGCCTACCACTGCGTCGTAAAACTTCAGTGGTTCGCCATTGACGTCTTGGAATAGACGAGGTGTCGCATCGAGTGGAGCTGTTTCTCGGCCGTCATACGTGGTGAGTTGCTGATTTTTGGCGTCCCAATAGACAAGGAACGCGCCACCACCAATACCTGAAGATTGTGGTTCAACCAAACCTAGCATTAGCTGGGTGGTGACCATAGCATCAATCGCGTTACCCCCTTTGGCAAGAATATCTGCGCCCGCTTGGGTAGCGATTGGGTTCGCTGCAGTCACCATCCACTCTTTGGCGGTGACCAATTGTTTGTTCTCTAGGCCACTACTGTGCTCGGGCGCTACAGAATCGGCTGCTTGGTTGGCCCAAGTTGTTGCTGACGTTGCAAGCAAACATGTGGTTAGAAATTTGAGTTTCCACTGCATCTTGTTCTCCTTTTTTTATGCAGATCAAGAGTGACAGTGGAAGAGGTTTAGGTCTAAGGGTTTGTTATCAAATTGTAATCTTGAATCAAATTTTAGACACCAATGGATTAAAACAGAGCAGTGATCGCCGTGGTAGATTGCCAAAGAATGCCAAGTCCAAGCACGGTAAACAGAATGCCGCATAACCCATCAACGTAGTGGGCTGTCGCTTTTATCTTGCGTTGCATACGTTGCGTGGAGAGAGCCCAAGCGAGAAAGGAAAACCACAGTAATGAGATACTCCATAAGATCATCAGTGCTAGCCCTTTTCCGGTTAGTGACATGCTGGCTGGTACAAGGCTCGACATAAGGCTGACAAAAAACACCAGTGCTTTTGGGTTAAGGATGTTGGTTGCAAAGCCGCGCGAAAAAGCTTCGCGTTTGTTGCCGAGGAGCAGGCTTGGCTGCTCTGCAGAGGTGCTTTCGTTTGCTTTCGCGTTACGCAAACTTGCCCAGCTCGCTTTAAGGGCGCCATAGCCAAGATAGAAAAGGTAGCTACCGCCAGCGAGCTGAAGCAAAGCAAACAGAGTTAGCTGTTGGTGAACCAGATAGCTGATGCCAGTTAGGCTAAGAATGGAGTGCAGTAAGATGCCACACGAAAGACCCAAAGCAATATACAGCCCAGTTTGCCGACCATAGCGTGTCGCATTCTGTACCACTAAGGCAAAATCAGGGCCTGGGCTCATAAGAGCAACAAAGTGAACCACGGCTAAGGTGGTGAGGATAGTTAATTCGTTCATCGGACTCGATTGATGATTTTAGATAGCTTTAGTGTGCTATGGATTGCCTGTGAAAGATTGTAAAAAACTGACACTAGCTGATTTGAGAAGGGTTAACGCCGTAAGTGGACTTAAACGCTTTGCTAAAATGGGCCTGATCATAGAAACCTACTTGATGTGCCACTTCAGTTCCGCTCACTCCGGATTTTAGCAGTTTCATTCCTTGCTCCATGCGCAGACGGCTCAGCCATGCGTAGGGGGTTAAGCCGACTTTGGCTTTAAAATGGCGTTGAAACTGGGTTGGGCTCAGCTCACACAGCTGTGACAGTTGCTCTAATCGTACTGGCTGATCGAGATTGTCTAACAGATACTCTTTTAAGGTAGCCATAGATTGGTTACCTAAAGGGACTGCGCGCTTTTGCTCTAAACTGCCGTAGTGGCTAAACAGGCGTTCAAAACCTTCGTAAGGTAAGCAATCTTTTGCCAGTTGGCTGACGTTATTGTCTGTTAGCAATTGGTGCAGTTGGGAAAGTGGCTGAAACACTTTCTGATCGGAAATTATCAGCTGCTTGAAGTGAAGTAAGTCACTCGGTTGCTTTAGTTGAGCAAGGTCGCTAAACCACGCAGGATCAAGTGCAAACACTCGGGTTTGATAACCGGACTCCAACATGGATTTTCCATCATGCAGTTCATCAGGAGGCATGATGACTAATTGCCCTTCACCAACATGATGGCTTGCACCTTTATAGTGGAACTTTTGTTGTCCGCCCGTGATAAGACCAATATGAAAATCAAGATGATAGTGGCGTGAAAAAGCGAACGACTGATAGTTCGCTTCAATCAGGCTGATCTCTTTGTTCTCAGTACTGTGGTAGCTGACCTTATCCATAAAACTAAAAAAAGCTTGATGAGTATTTCATCAAGCTTATATGTGGGTAAGCGATTTGTCTTGTAAAAAACGATCAGTACGCTTTTGTCGCTTTCTTCGACTGCCTGTTATTTCTTAGGCCGTCAAAACTGAAGATAACTAAGGCGCCCCAAATAAAGGCGAAGGTAATCGCTTTATCGAGAGTGAAAGCTTCGCCATATACAAGTACGGCAAGCAAAAACATCAAGCTAGGGCCTATGTATTGGAAGAAGCCTAAAGTCGATAGCTTTAAGCGCGTTGCTGCACCAGTAAAACAAAGTAGTGGCAAGGTCGTGACGATACCTGCTGAAATGAGCAGTAAGTTCAGGTCGAGCGAGTTCTCGGTCAAGTGTGACGTTGGGCTGTCAGCAATCCACAGCAAGTAGATAGCTGCGGCTGGTAGTAGCACCAAAGTTTCTATAAACAGGCCAGTTTGCGCTTCAAGGCTGACTTTTTTACGCAATAGACCGTAGAAACCAAAAGTCAGCGCCAAAGTGATAGCAACAATCGGGATTGAGCCAAACACAAACAGTTGGACCAACACTCCACAAGCGGCGAGTGCGACGGCAAACCACTGTAGTTTACGTAACCTTTCTCCCAAAAAGAGCATCCCCAACAGCACGTTAATCAATGGGTTGATGTAGTAACCCAGACTGGCGTCGAGCATATGATCGGAATTCACTGCCCAAATGAATATCAGCCAGTTAGCACCAACTAAAACCGCCGTAGTCACTAAATAAAGCAGCTTTTGTTTCGACTTGATCACGTCGCGTACATTTCTCCAACGACGACCAAAGTGAAGCAGGGCAGCGAGTAAGAAGAAAGACCACACAACGCGGTGACTTAAAATCTCTAATGGGGAGACTTCGGCCAAAGCCTTGAAGTAGATAGGTGCGATGCCCCACATGGTGTATGCCCCAATGGCAAGAAAGACACCCTGTTTCGCTCGCTGTTGTTCTTCTGGAGTCATTTATCTTTACTCGATCATAATTTTTACAAATTGAAACACGCAGTATAAGGAGCATAATCCGATTCACCTAACAATTTGCGGTTTTATTCACCTTTAAACCCCACTACAATGTGCCTCTTGCGTTCGACGCGCACTCATCCTGCAACTCTATTGAGATAGTTCATGACCTCGACACTTTTAGCCCTGTCACCTTCAGCCGATTTGCCGACGCCGCAACGCATCTTAGAAGATGTTTTTGGTTATCAGAGCTTTCGTGATGGTCAGCAAGAAGTGATTGAGTCGGCTGTCGCTGGGCAAGATAGCCTAGTGATCATGCCAACGGGTGGCGGTAAATCTTTGTGTTATCAGATCCCTGCCTTAGCACGTGAGGGGCTAACTTTAGTTGTCTCACCGCTGATCTCATTGATGAAAGATCAAGTAGACCAACTGAAAGCGAATGGTGTGGCCGCTGAGTGTGTCAACTCCACCATGCCACGAGAAGAGCTGATCTCCGTCTATAATCGCATGCATTCTGGCGCGTTAAAGTTGGTTTATGTTTCTCCAGAACGAGTACTGATGCGCGATTTTATTGAGCGTCTGGAAAACATCTCATTGTCGATGATAGCGGTTGATGAAGCGCATTGTATTTCTCAGTGGGGGCATGATTTCAGACCTGAATATGCCTCGTTAGGTCAGCTCAAACAGCATTTTCCTCATATCCCTGTCATGGCGCTGACGGCAACCGCAGATGACGCGACGCGCAAAGATATTATGCAGCGCCTGCAACTCGACGAGCCGCATACTTATCTTGGTAGCTTTGATCGCCCTAATATTCGTTACACCCTAGTCGAGAAACATAAGCCAGTTTCTCAGGTAGTTCGCTTTCTTGAAGGCCAACGTGGCAGTTGCGGCATTATCTATTGTGGTAGCCGCAAGAAAGTAGAGATGGTAACCGAAAAGCTGTGTAACAACGGCTTACGTGCTGCAAGCTACCACGCAGGTCTTGAAGCGGATGAGCGTGCTTACGTTCAAGAGGCGTTTCAGCGTGATGATATCCAGATCGTTGTTGCCACTGTCGCTTTTGGCATGGGGATCAACAAACCCAACGTTCGCTTTGTGGTGCACTTTGATATTCCGCGCAATATTGAATCCTATTATCAGGAGACAGGTCGAGCCGGGCGAGATGGATTGCCTGCCGAAGCGATGATGCTTTACGACCCTGCCGATATCAGTTGGTTGCGCCGTATGTTGGATGAAAAAGACGACGGTCCGCAGAAGCAAGTTGAAGCGCACAAGCTAAACGCAATGAGTGCTTTTGCTGAAGCGCAAACCTGTCGTCGCCAAGTGCTGCTTAACTATTTTGGTGAGTACCGTGAGAAGCCATGTGGCAACTGCGATATCTGCCTCGATCCACCTAAGCACTTTGATGCCACTGAGCAAGCACAAAAAGCACTCTCTTGTGTGTATCGTGTCAATCAAAGCTTTGGTATGGGTTACGTGGTCGAAGTATTGCGTGGTATGCAAAACATCCGAGTGCGTGAAAATGGTCATGACAAGCTGTCGACTTATGGGCTAGGGCGTGAAAATAGCCATGACTATTGGGTCAGTGTTTTTCGTCAGTTGATTCATAAAGGTTTGTTGTTCCAAAACATCACTCGCAACTCCACCTTGCAACTGACTGAAGAAGCAAGACCGCTTTTACGTGGTGAAATGTCGTTAGAACTTGCTGTTCCACGCCTTGATACCGCTGCTCGCGCTGCTAAATCAGACAAGCTTTCGAGTAAAAACTACGATAAGAAGCTATTTGCTAAATTGCGTAAGCTTCGCAAATCCATTGCGGATGAAGATGGCCTACCACCATACGTAGTGTTCAGTGATGCGACATTAATTGATATGGCAGAGATACTACCGACCTCTTACGGTGAAATGCTTGCCGTCAACGGAGTGGGGCAGCGCAAGTTAGAAAAGTACGCCGACCCATTCTTAGATCTTATTCAGGAGCACTTAACAAATCATGGCTGATGTCACACCACAAACGGAATTTGGTCTGCTTGATTATCAGGTAGAAGAGGGGCGCATCATCATTCGTGCTCCGCGGTTTGATTTTGATAGCTTTCCTCAGTTAGCTGACAAACTGGTCAAACTGCTATCAGCTTCAGTAGTCGAAAAGCAGTGGGATGCAGATATCCACTCTTGGTTAATTGATTTTGAAGGTTGTCAGCTATTCTTAAAATCAGAGCACTACAGTGAGAGTATCTGGTTGGAAGCACTGGCTATTGAAGAATCTAAACCAGAGCTCGATTTTCTGGCTGCACTGTTTAACAAAGGTTTCTAAGCCGATTTTTATACGCTAACGATTGCGTAGCCTTAGCCAGTTGCAGCTCAAATTGGTTAATGTATAATCGCCCGCCGCGATAGTTATCACAAATATATCGCGGCTAATTTCTTTTAACATTGTTGGTAAGAGTCTTTCCTTGGCTTGGAATGGATTCGATTTGGGTTCCCTCACCCCCAAACCAAACTAAAAAGGTATCGCATGAGTAACTTTACCCCTGCGCAGCAGCGCAAAGCCCTTTTTCTATTAGTTCTGTTCCACCTGATCATTATTGCATCGAGCAATTACTTAGTTCAGCTGCCCTTTACCGTTTTCGGTTTCCATACCACTTGGGGCGCATTTACTTTCCCATTTATTTTCTTAGCGACTGACTTAACCGTTCGTATTTTTGGTGCTCAGCTTGCTCGTCGCATCATCTTCTTAGTCATGTTGCCAGCACTGGCGGTTTCTTACGGCTTATCTGTTCTGTTCTATGAAGGTTCATTCCAAGGCTTGAATCAGCTTGGGGAATTTAACCTGTTTGTTGCGCGCATAGCGATCGCAAGCTTTATGGCTTATTTGCTGGGTCAGATTCTGGATGTGCATGTTTTTAACCGCCTGCGTCAGCTAAAGCAGTGGTGGGTTGCACCAACATGTTCAACGCTATTTGGTAATGCGTTAGATACCATTGCTTTCTTCGCGATTGCCTTCTATCAAAGCCCAGATCCGTTTATGGCAGAGCATTGGACAGAGATTGCGCTGGTGGACTACGGCTTCAAATTAGTCATCAGCTTGGGTCTGTTTGTTCCTATGTATGGCGTATTGCTGAATTACTTAGTCAAGAAACTCACCGCAGTGAACCCTGACTTTAAAGTGGTTGGCGCTAAGTCGTAATTGAAATGACTAACAAGAAAAAGCCCGAGGAATACTATTCCTCGGGCTTTTTTGTATCTTTCGCATTTTTACTCAGTAGAGATTAGTACTCAACAATCGAGAGTGGCCAACCAATATCACTTTGACGGTTTGCTTCTATTTCGAGCTCAGCAGCAGTCAAAGGGTTGTCTTTAAGCCACTGGGCTTTTAGCGTTAGGGTCAGCTTATCATCGTTAGAGCTTAGGGTAATGTTAGGCTCAAGCTCAGGGTTACGACGATGAGTTAATAACACCGCTAAACGCAACAGGCGCAATACACGTTTGGCACTGTTACTGGATAAGGCATGCTGCTCCGGAAGGGAAGTTAGCTGCTCACGATAGCGGCGGGTGAGCTCACCTAAGAGGTGCTTTTGCGCTCGCGTGTAACCAGGTAAATCCAAGTTTTGCAGCAGGTAAGCACTATGCTCGCCACCTTTTTTGAAATCGATAGTCAAACCGATCTCATGTAGCTTGGCTGCGGTTTCAAGCAGTACACTACCGTGCGACTCTGCGATCCAATCAGACTGACATTCAGCGAGCAGTTTAGCTGCCATGTTGGCAACTTGCTGACCGTAGGCGACGTCAATTTGGTAGCGGCTCTGAACGCTACAGATAGTGCGAGCACGAATGTCGTCTTGCTTTAGCTCATCAACCATTTCATACACTAAGCCTTCACGAAGTGCGCCACCCGCAAGCGTCATTGAATCAATTTCAAGTAGCTCAAAAATAGCGATGAGAATAGAAAGACCACTAGGGAAGACTAATGCACGCTCTAGGGTCAGTCCTTCTATCTCAAGCTCTTCAAGGTGATCGGCTAACATTGCTTGTTTTTGCAGGCGTTTCAGTTTGGCGTGAGTAATAACCTCATCCATCCCTTGCGCTAGCATGATTTCTTGTAACGCCTGAACAGTGCCAGATGCACCGACACATACATCCCAACCAATTTGAGTGTACTGCTCCAAGATAGGTTGCAGTGTCTCTTTGGCTGCTTGAATCGCATTGTTGAAGTTGGTGACGGTTAACTGACGATCTTTAAAGTGGCGCTCAAGCCAAGTGACACAACCCATTTTCAGGCTAGTCAGTGCTTTGGCTTCAAAACCTTCACCAATAATAAGCTCGGTGCTTGCACCACCAATATCAACCACTAAACGTCGACCACTACCACCAGAGGTATGTGCGACCCCTTTATAGATAGTCGCTGCTTCCTCTTCACCGCAGATCACTTCAATCTTATGACCAAGTATCTGATTGGCCTTTTCGAGAAACACGTCCACGTTAGTTGCGGTACGCAGCGTAGCAGTACCCACGATGCGAATGTTCTCTTTAGGAATATCTTGCAGTCGTTCTGCAAATAGACTCAAGCAGTCCCAGCCGCGTTGCATGGCTTCTAGGCTTAGCGCGTTGTTTTCGTCTAAGCCTGCGGCAAGGCGAACTTTGCGTTTGATTTTAGCCATCGTTTGTACGCTGCCATCAATGTGACGCACAACGAGCATATGAAAACTGTTCGACCCGAGGTCGATGGCTGCGTATAGCGGAGATGAAACTGCTTGGCTCATAGACGACTTAAGATTCCTTTTGTTGACGTTGACGAGAGCGATTGTTGTTACGACGGTTGCCTGAACGAGAACCACCTGTATTGGTGCGACGTTGCTGCGGACGGCTTGAACGCATACGTAGCGGTGCAGGTAAATCTTCAATCAATGCACTTGGGTCGTAGTCTGACACAGGAATCGCGTGCTCGATGTACTCTTCAATCGGAGGAAGGTTAATCGCGTAGTCTTCACAAGCAAAGCTAATAGAATGACCGCTTGCACCTGCACGACCAGTACGGCCTATGCGGTGTACGTAATCTTCGCAGTCATCTGGTAGGTCAAAGTTAAACACGTGCGTTACTTGAGGAATATGTAGACCACGTGCTGCAACGTCTGTTGCCACTAATAGATCAACTTCACCTTTAGTAAACTGCTCTAAGATACGCTCACGTTTCTTCTGCGGTACATCGCCTGTTAACAAACCAACACGATGGCCGTCAGCAGCCAAGTGGCCCCAAACCGATTCACACTTATGCTTCGTGTTAGCAAAGATGATCGCGCGCTCAGGCCACTCTTCTTCAATTAAGGTTTGTAGCAGGGCCATCTTATGTTCATTTGAAGGGTAGAACAGCTCTTCTTGGATGCGATGACCGGTCTTAACTTCTGGCTCAACCACAACATGCTCTGGATTATGCATGTGCTCGAATGCCAACTCTTGAACGCGGTAAGAAAGCGTTGCTGAGAAAAGCATGTTCAAACGCTCTTTTGGTTCAGGCATACGACGGAACAAGAAACGAATGTCTTTAATAAAACCAAGATCGAACATGCGATCGGCTTCATCAAGAACAACCGCTTGAATGTTGTTTAGGTTAAATACGCGTTGCTTGTAGAAATCGATAATACGACCGGTAGTACCGATCAGAATATCCACACCATCTTCAAGCTTAGCTAGCTGCTTGTCGTAGCTTTCGCCGCCGTAGGCAAGCGCAGCTTTAATGCCAGTGCTCGCAATGAGCGGCTCAGCATCGTTGTAAATCTGAATTGCCAACTCGCGTGTTGGTGCCATGATGATGGCACGCGGCTGATTTGGCTTACGACCTTCATGTTCTGAAGTCGTCAGTAGGTGGTTAAAAGTAGCAGTCAGGAAAGCGAGTGTCTTACCTGTACCCGTTTGGGCTTGGCCTGCGATGTCTTGGCCGGTGAGCAGTACCGGCAACGCCAAAGCTTGGATAGGGGTACAAAATTCAAACCCTTTCTTCTCCAAACCTTCAGTAATTTGAGGGTGTAAACCCAAATCGGCGAACTTTTGCTCTGTGATATGCGTCTTTTTCATGGTGATAGAATATCAGCTAAAGCTTGCAATAAGAAAGTAAATACATTCCAATAGGGCATCTATTTACTGGTTATCATCCAACCAGTTTCAAAAAACACATTGGAGTGGAAGATGAGTGATAAGATTTTGCAGCTTACGGATGACGGTTTTGAAAACGACGTAATCAATGCTGCAGGCCCTGTACTAGTGGATTTTTGGGCAGAATGGTGTGGTCCTTGTAAGATGATTGCTCCTATCCTGGACGAAATCGCAGATGAGTACGAAGGCAAGCTCACTATCGGTAAACTAAATATCGACCATAACGCAGGTACTCCACCTAAGTTTGGTATCCGCGGTATTCCAACATTACTTCTTTTTAAAGACGGTAATGTCGCAGCAACCAAAGTTGGTGCGCTGTCGAAGACTCAACTAAAAGAGTTCCTAGACGCAAATCTATAAGTAGTTACTGAGCAAACCGTGCGATTTGAAGAAATGCACGGTTTTGTTTTTGCTGCCTAACAAAATCTAGACTAGGCTAGTATTTAGTGCTAATTTATCGCACGTTAAATAAACAAGTTTCTCTTCTTGGTCGATCCTGTGACCAAATTCATCTTAACTAAATAACAGATCCTATTTTGACTAAAAAAGTATCCACCACCATGAATCTAACAGAACTGAAGAACAGACCTGTGTCTGATCTTGTTAAACTTGGCGAAAGCTTGGGCCTTGAAAACCTAGCTCGTCTAAGAAAGCAAGACATTATCTTCGCCATCCTAAAAGCTCACGCGAAAAGCGGCGAAGACATTTTTGGCGACGGGGTTCTGGAAATACTTCAAGACGGTTTTGGCTTCTTGCGCAGTGCAGACAGCTCTTACTTGGCAGGCCCAGATGACATCTATGTATCTCCAAGTCAGATCCGCCGCTTCAACCTTCGTACAGGTGACTCGATTGCCGGTAAGATTCGTCCACCAAAAGACGGTGAGCGATACTTTGCTCTACTAAAAGTCAATACAGTTAACGATGACAAACCAGACAATGCGCGTAACAAGATTCTATTTGAAAACTTGACGCCACTGCACGCGAACGAGCGTATGGTGATGGAGCGTGGTAACGGTTCGACAGAAGATATCACAGCACGTGTTCTAGACTTAGCTTCACCAATTGGTAAAGGCCAGCGTGGTCTGATCGTTGCTCCACCTAAAGCGGGTAAAACAATGCTGCTGCAAAACATTGCACAGAGCATTGCTTACAACCACCCTGAGTGTGAGCTAATGGTACTTCTTATCGATGAACGTCCAGAAGAAGTAACCGAGATGCAACGCCTAGTTAAAGGTGAAGTGGTTGCGTCTACGTTTGATGAGCCTGCATCTCGCCACGTACAAGTTGCTGAGATGGTTATCGAGAAAGCAAAACGTCTTGTTGAACACAAGAAAGACGTAGTCATCCTGCTTGATTCTATCACTCGTCTAGCTCGTGCATACAACACAGTTGTTCCATCATCAGGTAAAGTTCTGACTGGTGGTGTCGATGCTAACGCTCTACACCGTCCTAAGCGCTTCTTCGGTGCTGCACGTAATGTAGAAGAAGGTGGTAGCCTGACAATTCTAGCAACAGCGCTAGTAGATACTGGTTCTAAGATGGATGAAGTTATCTACGAAGAGTTTAAAGGTACAGGTAACATGGAAATTCACCTGAACCGTAAGATCGCCGAGAAGCGTGTCTTCCCTGCAATCGACTTCAACCGTTCAGGTACTCGTCGTGAAGAGCTTCTAACTAAGAATGAAGAGCTACAGAAGATGTGGATTCTACGTAAGATTGTTCATCCAATGGGTGAGATCGACGCGATGGAGTTCCTAATCGACAAGCTAGCAATGACGAAGACTAACGATGAGTTCTTTGACGCGATGCGTCGCCAATAGTCGATAGATTGAATTATCAAACGCCACCATATTTGGTGGCGTTTTTGTTTGCATTATCTATTGATAGCGAGCACAATGGTGCAATATGTTACAAGGAGGTTAACATGCAACAAGGAATGTTGTCGTCGGTACTCCTGTCTATCGCACTTCTTACCGGAGTACCTACCGTCGCTGCAACTGAGATGGAACCTCAGCGTGTTGAGCAATGGTTACAAGAATCTCAAGTTCACGACAAAGTCGCTGAGCTCCTACAGTATGTGGTTGAAGATGATACTGATGGCCTTAATTTCGCGTTGCAAAGGCTCTCTCTTCCCGTACAAGAAGTTTCCCGTTATTTACTGCTTAAGAAAATTGAAGACCAAAACCTGATTCTGACACCTAAGATGGCGCTGTTTGTTGAGCAGCAACAGTCAATGGTGCCAACCTACCAAGTGTTAGAAAGAGGGGATGGCTATGAGTTTTCAGTCCCTGCTTTTAATTACCCAGCGATTGCCAACCGCTTACTCAAACAGTGGCGTCAAGATCAGTCTACGCTTGCCTTTGTTTTAGATGCTGAGCGTGGTGAGCTAGATTTGAAAGATTGGCTGACTGGTAGCGATTACCAAGTACAGACTCGTGAAGCTCTGCTGATCCGCGAACTCGATAGCCTCTCACCTGAAGCAGTGAATAACCTCGCTGAACAGTTGACCAAAGCTCCGGTAGTCAGTTGGTTGCCTTCATCTCAGGTTATGGTGCGATTAGCTCAAGTCAGTGAAAATCCAGATGTCTACAAACTGCTGTGGCTGATGAAAGCGGACTTTAACAGTGAGTCCGAACTGGTGCGACTGGCTAAAGTGGCAGATAGCTTTTCTTTAGAGCAAGTGATGCAAGCCTCGAATAACCCAAGTCTCAAAGAGCGAGCGATTACCGAGCTGACCAAAGTTAGGCCGATGTCGAGCGATGTAAAAGAGTTTCTTATCGCACGAATGGCGGCATCAGATGATGCAAGGTTTATTGCAGGTGAACTCGCACGCCAAGGTTACTCATCGTGGTTAGAGGAATTAGCCAGTAGCAATCAAAAAGTAAATAGCCGCGCGATACTCAGTGTGATCGGGCAGTAAGGCTAAGACATATAACCACACGAAAAAGAGGGATTGAATGATTCCTCTTTTTGTTATACTGCGTGCAGATTAACCAGCCCACAATTAGGTCTATGAGTTTTAAGGATTTACGCGACTTTGTCGCTCATCTAGAAAAAGAAGGGAAGCTAAAACGCATCTCTCATCCCGTTGATCCCGACTATGAAATGACGGAAATCAGTGACCGTACCTTAAGGGCTGGCGGTCCAGCTCTACTGTTTGAAAACCCAATCGGTTATGACATGCCTGTACTGACCAACCTGTTTGGTACTCCGGAGCGTGTCGCGATAGGTATGGGGCGACAAGATGTCAAAGAGTTACGTGAAGTCGGTAAGTTGCTCGCTTATTTGAAAGAACCTGAGCCACCAAAAGGTTTTAAAGACGCATTAGATAAGTTACCAGTGTTCAAACAAGTATTGAACATGCCTGCTAAACGTCTACGCAAAGCCCCTTGCCAAGAGATCATTTGGCAGGGTGAAGAAGTCGATTTGGATAAAGTGCCAGTCATGAGTTGCTGGCAAGGTGATGTCGCGCCGTTATTGACTTGGGGACTGACCGTTACCAAAGGGCCGAATAAGAAGCGACAGAACCTAGGTATTTACCGCCAGCAAAAAATCGCTAAGAACAAAATCATCATGCGTTGGCTAGCTCATCGTGGTGGCGCATTAGATTTACGTGACTGGATGGAAACCAACCCAGGTAAACCCTTTCCTGTTTCCGTGGCTTTTGGAGCCGACCCAGCAACCATTCTCGGCGCAGTAACACCAGTGCCAGATACATTATCTGAGTACGCATTTGCGGGTTTGCTGCGCGGCAAAAAAACCGAAGTCGTCAAATCGGTTAGCAATGACTTAGAAGTCCCAGCTAGCGCTGAAATCGTTATGGAAGGCTACATTGATCCTAATGAGTTCGCTGACGAAGGGCCTTACGGTGATCACACCGGGTACTACAACGAAAAAGAAAAGCACCACGTCTTTACTATTACCCACATCACAATGCGTAACGAGCCTATCTATCACAGTACCTATACTGGTCGCCCACCTGATGAACCAGCAGTTCTGGGCGTAGCGCTCAATGAAGTGTTTGTACCGATTCTGCAAAAGCAGTTTCCTGAAATAGAAGACTTCTATTTACCACCAGAGGGTTGCTCTTACCGCATGGCGGTAGTGACAATGAAGAAACAATATCCGGGCCATGCCAAACGAGTCATGATGGGAGTCTGGTCCTTCTTGCGTCAGTTCATGTATACCAAGTTTGTTATTGTGTGCGATGAAAAGGTCAATGCACGCGATTGGGATCAAGTGGTAACAGCGATGACCGAACATATGGATCCGGTCAGAGATACATTGTTTATTGATAATACTCCAATTGATTCATTGGACTTCGCTTCTCCGGTCGTTGGCCTCGGCTCGAAAATGGGGCTAGACGCAACAGTGAAATGGGATGCTGAGTTGGTTGGCTCGGAGCAATCCGCAAAACAACATACTCAACTGAGTGAAACAGAACTTGAGAGCTTTATTGAGCATAACCCAGAAGTTATCGATATCTATATCCCATCGACAGCTAAGAATAACAGCTTTGCTATTGTCACCATGAATAAGCAGCACGCTGGTCAATCTAAGCAGCTAGTACAAAAGGTAGAGCAGTTCTTGATCGACCGTGGCACACCTAAATTCATCGTTGTTTGTGATGGTGATGTGAATGCAAAAGATTGGAACGACATTATCTGGGCTGTGACTACTCGCATGGACCCAGCGCGAGATACCAAGCGAGAAGCGGGCACTAATCTGTCTTGCTCTCGCCTTGTATTGGATGCCACTAATAAGGTGGAAGGAGAGGAGGTTGTCAGAGAATGGGGCACACCTATCAAGAAAGATCCTCAACTTGTGGCAAAAATTGATGCGATGTGGGATAAGTTGGGTATTCTATGAATCATTCCGTCATCTTGTTGCCAGATAACATAGAATTCGAAGTACAAGATGGACAAACGGTGTTGGAAGCGGCGCTCAACAATAATATCCGCTTTCCTCACCGATGCCAGGTTGGTGCATGCGCTGCCTGTTTGTGTCGTAAACTAGAAGGAACAGTCTCTTATCACCTTGAACCTATGCTCACAGAGAAAGAGCAACAACAAGGATGGATATTTGCTTGCCAAGCCTTCGCAGAAAGTAAATTAGTGCTTACTTTTGAAGAGTAAGTAAGAGGAAACCATGACTATTCAATGTAAAGTAAAGTCAATCCAGCCGTTGGCTTGCAATACTTACCAAATTCTATTGCACCCAGAAAGCCCAGTAAGTTTTAAAGCTGGCCAGTACCTGATGGTTGTTATGGGTGAAAAAGATAAAAGACCATTTTCTATTGCGAGCAGCCCATGTCGCCATGAAGGTGAACTGGAACTGCATATCGGTGCTGCAGAACACAATGCTTACGCTCACGAAGTAGTAGAAGCGATGAAAACTGCACTGGAGCAAGACGGTGAGATTACTATCGACGCGCCACACGGCGATGCTTGGATCCAAGAAGAGAGTGAGCGTCCTATTTTGTTGATCGCAGGTGGTACTGGCTTTAGTTATGTGCGTTCTATCCTCGATCATTGCATCGCACAAAACAAAACTAACCCTATCTACTTATATTGGGGTGGGCGTGACGAATGCCAGCTATACGCGAAACCAGAACTTGAAGAGATTGCGGCGAATAATCGTAATGTTCAGTTTGTACCTGTAATAGAAGATGCTCCTGCGGAATGGCAAGGAAAAGTAGGTAATGTTCTTCAAGCGGTAGAGCAAGATTTCGATTCGTTAGCAGAGTATGACATCTATATCGCTGGACGCTTTGAAATGGCGGGCGCTGCGCGCGAGAAATTTACCCTCAATAAGCAAGCTCAAGCAGAAAGAATGTATGCCGATGCTTATGCTTTTATATAAAGCTTAAGAATTCAGGTTAAAAAGGGAGCGTTTTGCTCCCTTTTTTTATGCTTTTGCATACAAATTCAACGAACGGTCATTTTTTTCAATTTTATTTGAAAAAGGGCTTGCGCTTAAATCTCAACTCCCTATAATGCGCTTCCACTGACACGGCAGACGCCACAAGGCTTCAGCGAAAAGTCAGTAAAGCCAACTAGCGAAGTTTCAACTCAAATTTAGTGAAACAAAAAATTCAAAAAAGTGTTTGACACTTCAAATTGAAACGCTAGAATGGCTGCCTCTTCCGAAGTGATGTAAGTCACAAAGAAGAAAGCTCTTTAACAATATAAACCTATCAATCTGTGTGGGCACTCGTTGATGATAATCCAAATAGATATTTCTCTAAATAAAGAGGGGTATCAATTTAGGTTTCAATGATACGAAGTGACCATTGAATCTTCGGATTCAGCACAGTCAATTCAAACATTACTTATGTAATGTTCAGTATTCATTGAGCCGACAAAATCTTAAATTGAAGAGTTTGATCATGGCTCAGATTGAACGCTGGCGGCAGGCCTAACACATGCAAGTCGAGCGGAAACGAGTTAACTGAACCTTCGGGGAACGTTAACGGCGTCGAGCGGCGGACGGGTGAGTAATGCCTGGGAAATTGCCCTGATGTGGGGGATAACCATTGGAAACGATGGCTAATACCGCATAATAGCTTCGGCTCAAAGAGGGGGACCTTCGGGCCTCTCGCGTCAGGATATGCCCAGGTGGGATTAGCTAGTTGGTGAGGTAAGGGCTCACCAAGGCGACGATCCCTAGCTGGTCTGAGAGGATGATCAGCCACACTGGAACTGAGACACGGTCCAGACTCCTACGGGAGGCAGCAGTGGGGAATATTGCACAATGGGCGCAAGCCTGATGCAGCCATGCCGCGTGTATGAAGAAGGCCTTCGGGTTGTAAAGTACTTTCAGCAGTGAGGAAGGTGGTGTCGTTAATAGCGGCATCATTTGACGTTAGCTGCAGAAGAAGCACCGGCTAACTCCGTGCCAGCAGCCGCGGTAATACGGAGGGTGCGAGCGTTAATCGGAATTACTGGGCGTAAAGCGCATGCAGGTGGTTTGTTAAGTCAGATGTGAAAGCCCGGGGCTCAACCTCGGAATTGCATTTGAAACTGGCAGACTAGAGTACTGTAGAGGGGGGTAGAATTTCAGGTGTAGCGGTGAAATGCGTAGAGATCTGAAGGAATACCGGTGGCGAAGGCGGCCCCCTGGACAGATACTGACACTCAGATGCGAAAGCGTGGGGAGCAAACAGGATTAGATACCCTGGTAGTCCACGCCGTAAACGATGTCTACTTGGAGGTTGTGGCCTTGAGCCGTGGCTTTCGGAGCTAACGCGTTAAGTAGACCGCCTGGGGAGTACGGTCGCAAGATTAAAACTCAAATGAATTGACGGGGGCCCGCACAAGCGGTGGAGCATGTGGTTTAATTCGATGCAACGCGAAGAACCTTACCTACTCTTGACATCCAGAGAACTTTCCAGAGATGGATTGGTGCCTTCGGGAACTCTGAGACAGGTGCTGCATGGCTGTCGTCAGCTCGTGTTGTGAAATGTTGGGTTAAGTCCCGCAACGAGCGCAACCCTTATCCTTGTTTGCCAGCGAGTAATGTCGGGAACTCCAGGGAGACTGCCGGTGATAAACCGGAGGAAGGTGGGGACGACGTCAAGTCATCATGGCCCTTACGAGTAGGGCTACACACGTGCTACAATGGCGCATACAGAGGGCGGCCAACTTGCGAAAGTGAGCGAATCCCAAAAAGTGCGTCGTAGTCCGGATTGGAGTCTGCAACTCGACTCCATGAAGTCGGAATCGCTAGTAATCGTGGATCAGAATGCCACGGTGAATACGTTCCCGGGCCTTGTACACACCGCCCGTCACACCATGGGAGTGGGCTGCAAAAGAAGTGGGTAGTTTAACCTTCGGGGGGACGCTCACCACTTTGTGGTTCATGACTGGGGTGAAGTCGTAACAAGGTAGCCCTAGGGGAACCTGGGGCTGGATCACCTCCTTATACGATGATTATTGCGATGAGTGTTCACACAGATTGATATGTTTATACACGTTAAGAGACGATACTGGGTCTGTAGCTCAGGTGGTTAGAGCGTTCGCCTGATAAGCGAGAGGTCGGTGGTTCAAGTCCACTCAGACCCACCAATCTTCCTCCCAGAAGAATTGGCACACAGTATCAACACCTGATGGGGCTATAGCTCAGCTGGGAGAGCGCCTGCCTTGCACGCAGGAGGTCAGCAGTTCGATCCTGCTTAGCTCCACCATCTTTAAGCGCATTTGCGTAAGTGTTCTTAAAAATGGTTTCGAAAGAAATCTAGCTCTTTAACAATTTGGAAAGCTGACGAATAACAACAATCCCCATCTCTTTGAGATGCGTTGTTATTCAAATTAAAAGTTCTCAAATCCTAATTCTATGAATTAGGTACCAACACACATTCAAGTGTTCTTGGAAACATCCTTGCGATGTTTAATATTTGAGTCCGGCAAAATCGTGTCTGCACATGTATAAAAATGCAGACAACTTTGGTTGTTTAAACAGAGACCCTTTGGGGTTGTATGGTTAAGTGACTAAGCGTACACGGTGGATGCCTTGGCAGTCAGAGGCGATGAAAGACGTAGTAACTTGCGATAAGCCCAGATTAGGTAGTAACAACCATTTGAGTCTGGGATTTCTGAATGGGGAAACCCAACTGCATAAGCAGTTACTGTTAACTGAATACATAGGTTAACAGGGCGAACCGGGGGAACTGAAACATCTAAGTACCCCGAGGAAAAGAAATCAACCGAGATTCCGAAAGTAGCGGCGAGCGAAATTGGACTAGCCCTTAAGCTTTTAATGAGACAGGTGAATGAGCTGGAAAGCTCAGCGATACAGGGTGATAGCCCCGTAACCGACATCTCATCATCAGTGAAATCGAGTAGGGCGGGACACGTGATATCCTGTCTGAATATGGGGGGACCATCCTCCAAGGCTAAATACTACTGACTGACCGATAGTGAACCAGTACCGTGAGGGAAAGGCGAAAAGAACCCCTGTGAGGGGAGTGAAATAGAACCTGAAACCGTGTACGTACAAGCAGTAGGAGCACCTTCGTGGTGTGACTGCGTACCTTTTGTATAATGGGTCAGCGACTTATATTCAGTAGCAAGGTTAACCATCTAGGGGAGCCGTAGAGAAATCGAGTCTTAACTGGGCGTCGAGTTGCTGGATATAGACCCGAAACCAGGTGATCTAGCCATGGGCAGGTTGAAGGTTGAGTAACATCAACTGGAGGACCGAACCGACTAATGTTGAAAAATTAGCGGATGACTTGTGGCTAGGGGTGAAAGGCCAATCAAACCTGGAGATAGCTGGTTCTCCCCGAAATCTATTTAGGTAGAGCCTCGGACGAATACTACTGGGGGTAGAGCACTGTTAAGGCTAGGGGGTCATCCCGACTTACCAACCCTTTGCAAACTCCGAATACCAGTAAGTACTATCCGGGAGACACACGGCGGGTGCTAACGTCCGTCGTGGAGAGGGAAACAACCCAGACCGCCAGCTAAGGTCCCAAATTATAGCTAAGTGGGAAACGATGTGGGAAGGCTTAGACAGCTAGGATGTTGGCTTAGAAGCAGCCATCATTTAAAGAAAGCGTAATAGCTCACTAGTCGAGTCGGCCTGCGCGGAAGATGTAACGGGGCTAAGCTATAAACCGAAGCTGCGGCAATGCGATTTATCGTATTGGGTAGGGGAGCGTTCTGTAAGCCGTTGAAGGTGGATTGTAAAGTCTGCTGGAGGTATCAGAAGTGCGAATGCTGACATGAGTAACGATAAAGGGGGTGAAAAACCTCCTCGCCGGAAGACCAAGGGTTCCTGTCCAACGTTAATCGGGGCAGGGTAAGTCGACCCCTAAGGCGAGGCCGAAAGGCGTAGTCGATGGGAAACGGGTTAATATTCCCGTACTTCTTACAATTGCGATGGGGGGACGGAGAAGGCTAGGTGGGCCTGGCGACGGTTGTCCAGGTTCAAGTGCGTAGGCTTGAGAGTTAGGTAAATCCGGCTCTCTTTAAGGCTGAGACACGATGTCGAGCTACTACGGTAGTGAAGTCATTGATGCCATGCTTCCAGGAAAAGCCTCTAAGCTTCAGATTGTAAGGAATCGTACCCCAAACCGACACAGGTGGTCGGGTAGAGAATACCAAGGCGCTTGAGAGAACTCGGGTGAAGGAACTAGGCAAAATGGTACCGTAACTTCGGGAGAAGGTACGCTCTTGACGGTGAAGTCCCTTGCGGATGGAGCTATTGAGAGTCGCAGATACCAGGTGGCTGCAACTGTTTATTAAAAACACAGCACTGTGCAAAATCGTAAGATGACGTATACGGTGTGACGCCTGCCCGGTGCCGGAAGGTTAATTGATGGGGTTAGACGTAAGTCGAAGCTCTTGATCGAAGCCCCGGTAAACGGCGGCCGTAACTATAACGGTCCTAAGGTAGCGAAATTCCTTGTCGGGTAAGTTCCGACCTGCACGAATGGCGTAATGATGGCCACGCTGTCTCCACCCGAGACTCAGTGAAATTGAAATCGCTGTGAAGATGCAGTGTACCCGCGGCTAGACGGAAAGACCCCGTGAACCTTTACTACAGCTTGGCACTGAACATTGACCCTACATGTGTAGGATAGGTGGGAGGCTTTGAAACCGGTACGCCAGTATCGGTGGAGCCGTCCTTGAAATACCACCCTTGTAGTGTTGATGTTCTAACTTAGACCCGTTATCCGGGTTGAGGACAGTGCCTGGTGGGTAGTTTGACTGGGGCGGTCTCCTCCCAAAGAGTAACGGAGGAGCACGAAGGTGGGCTAATCACGGTTGGACATCGTGAGGTTAGTGCAATGGCATAAGCCCGCTTGACTGCGAGAATGACAATTCGAGCAGGTGCGAAAGCAGGTCATAGTGATCCGGTGGTTCTGTATGGAAGGGCCATCGCTCAACGGATAAAAGGTACTCCGGGGATAACAGGCTGATACCGCCCAAGAGTTCATATCGACGGCGGTGTTTGGCACCTCGATGTCGGCTCATCACATCCTGGGGCTGAAGTCGGTCCCAAGGGTATGGCTGTTCGCCATTTAAAGTGGTACGCGAGCTGGGTTTAGAACGTCGTGAGACAGTTCGGTCCCTATCTGCCGTGGGCGTTGGAAGATTGAAGGGGGCTGCTCCTAGTACGAGAGGACCGGAGTGGACGAACCTCTGGTGTTCGGGTTGTGTCGCCAGACGCATTGCCCGGTAGCTAAGTTCGGAATCGATAACCGCTGAAAGCATCTAAGCGGGAAGCGAGCCCTGAGATGAGTCTTCCCTGACCCCTTGAGGGTCCTAAAGGGTTGTTCGAGACTAGAACGTTGATAGGCAGGGTGTGTAAGCGTTGTGAGGCGTTGAGCTAACCTGTACTAATTGCCCGTGAGGCTTAACCATACAACACCCAAAGGGTTTTGATGGACTCAAAGCAAGAACTTTGAATGTGTAACTACAGAACTTAAAACAGCTTTCCGAATTAAAGAATTTGCTTGGCGACCATAGCGATTTGGACCCACCTGATTCCATGCCGAACTCAGAAGTGAAACGAATTAGCGCCGATGGTAGTGTGGGGCTTCCCCATGTGAGAGTAGGACATCGCCAGGCTTTAATTTCGACTTTGTCTGCTTTGTAGACAAGTCACCATAAATCTTTAAGTTTTCTTAGAGTTTTATGTTGACTTACTGAGTCAATAGCGTATTATACGCGTCCTGCTTAAGTACTAAGGTACTGAAAGCAAAGCTCTTTAACAATATAAACCTATCAATCTGTGTGGGCACTCGTTGATGATAATCCAATTAGAAACTTCGGTTTCAAATTAGGTTTCAATGATACGAAGTGACCAACGAGTCGAAAGACTCAGCACAGTCAATTCAAACATTACTTATGTAATGTTCAGTATTCATTGAGCCGACAAAATCTTAAATTGAAGAGTTTGATCATGGCTCAGATTGAACGCTGGCGGCAGGCCTAACACATGCAAGTCGAGCGGAAACGAGTTAACTGAACCTTCGGGGAACGTTAACGGCGTCGAGCGGCGGACGGGTGAGTAATGCCTGGGAAATTGCCCTGATGTGGGGGATAACCATTGGAAACGATGGCTAATACCGCATAATAGCTTCGGCTCAAAGAGGGGGACCTTCGGGCCTCTCGCGTCAGGATATGCCCAGGTGGGATTAGCTAGTTGGTGAGGTAAGGGCTCACCAAGGCGACGATCCCTAGCTGGTCTGAGAGGATGATCAGCCACACTGGAACTGAGACACGGTCCAGACTCCTACGGGAGGCAGCAGTGGGGAATATTGCACAATGGGCGCAAGCCTGATGCAGCCATGCCGCGTGTATGAAGAAGGCCTTCGGGTTGTAAAGTACTTTCAGCAGTGAGGAAGGTGGTAGTGTTAATAGCACTATCATTTGACGTTAGCTGCAGAAGAAGCACCGGCTAACTCCGTGCCAGCAGCCGCGGTAATACGGAGGGTGCGAGCGTTAATCGGAATTACTGGGCGTAAAGCGCATGCAGGTGGTTTGTTAAGTCAGATGTGAAAGCCCGGGGCTCAACCTCGGAATTGCATTTGAAACTGGCAGGCTAGAGTACTGTAGAGGGGGGTAGAATTTCAGGTGTAGCGGTGAAATGCGTAGAGATCTGAAGGAATACCGGTGGCGAAGGCGGCCCCCTGGACAGATACTGACACTCAGATGCGAAAGCGTGGGGAGCAAACAGGATTAGATACCCTGGTAGTCCACGCCGTAAACGATGTCTACTTGGAGGTTGTGGCCTTGAGCCGTGGCTTTCGGAGCTAACGCGTTAAGTAGACCGCCTGGGGAGTACGGTCGCAAGATTAAAACTCAAATGAATTGACGGGGGCCCGCACAAGCGGTGGAGCATGTGGTTTAATTCGATGCAACGCGAAGAACCTTACCTACTCTTGACATCCAGAGAACTTTCCAGAGATGGATTGGTGCCTTCGGGAACTCTGAGACAGGTGCTGCATGGCTGTCGTCAGCTCGTGTTGTGAAATGTTGGGTTAAGTCCCGCAACGAGCGCAACCCTTATCCTTGTTTGCCAGCGAGTAATGTCGGGAACTCCAGGGAGACTGCCGGTGATAAACCGGAGGAAGGTGGGGACGACGTCAAGTCATCATGGCCCTTACGAGTAGGGCTACACACGTGCTACAATGGCGCATACAGAGGGCGGCCAACTTGCGAAAGTGAGCGAATCCCAAAAAGTGCGTCGTAGTCCGGATCGGAGTCTGCAACTCGACTCCGTGAAGTCGGAATCGCTAGTAATCGTGGATCAGAATGCCACGGTGAATACGTTCCCGGGCCTTGTACACACCGCCCGTCACACCATGGGAGTGGGCTGCAAAAGAAGTGGGTAGTTTAACCTTCGGGAGGACGCTCACCACTTTGTGGTTCATGACTGGGGTGAAGTCGTAACAAGGTAGCCCTAGGGGAACCTGGGGCTGGATCACCTCCTTATACGATGATTATTGCGATGAGTGTTCACACAGATTGATGGTTTATGTAGTTTAAGAGATAGAACATCCCCCAAGATGTTCAACTTAGTGTCCCGTTCGTCTAGAGGCCTAGGACACCGCCCTTTCACGGCGGTAACAGGGGTTCGACTCCCCTACGGGATACCATTGGGTCGTTAGCTCAGTTGGTAGAGCAGTTGACTTTTAATCAATTGGTCGCAGGTTCGAATCCTGCACGACCCACCATTCTTCTCCACGAAGAATTAAAACTTATGTGGGCGATTAGCTCAGTTGGGAGAGCACCTGCCTTACAAGCAGGGGGTCACTGGTTCGAGCCCGGTATCGCCCACCATTCTCTAAGTATTTTTGGATTAGGATTTCCAAACCACTTCAGTAAATAGTATGTGGTTGGAATTTTCGACGCCGAAAGTCTTTAGAAAATGTACTTCCTTGTGAAGAAACATGCTCTTTAACAATTTGGAAAGCTGACGAATAACAACAATCCCCATCTCTATGAGATGCGTTGTTATTCAATTAAAAGTTCTCAAATCCTAAAACTATGTTTTTAGGTACCAACACACATTCAAGTGTTCTTGGAAATTTGAGTCCGGCAAAATCGTGTCTGCACATGTATAAAAATGCAGACAACTTTGGTTGTTTAAACAGAGACCCTTTGGGGTTGTATGGTTAAGTGACTAAGCGTACACGGTGGATGCCTTGGCAGTCAGAGGCGATGAAAGACGTAGTAACTTGCGATAAGCCCAGATTAGGTAGTAACAACCATTTGAGTCTGGGATTTCTGAATGGGGAAACCCAACTGCATAAGCAGTTACTGTTAACTGAATACATAGGTTAACAGGGCGAACCGGGGGAACTGAAACATCTAAGTACCCCGAGGAAAAGAAATCAACCGAGATTCCGAAAGTAGCGGCGAGCGAAATTGGACTAGCCCTTAAGCTTTTAATGAGACAGGTGAATGAGCTGGAAAGCTCAGCGATACAGGGTGATAGCCCCGTAACCGACATCTCATCATCAGTGAAATCGAGTAGGGCGGGACACGTGATATCCTGTCTGAATATGGGGGGACCATCCTCCAAGGCTAAATACTACTGACTGACCGATAGTGAACCAGTACCGTGAGGGAAAGGCGAAAAGAACCCCTGTGAGGGGAGTGAAATAGAACCTGAAACCGTGTACGTACAAGCAGTAGGAGCACCTTCGTGGTGTGACTGCGTACCTTTTGTATAATGGGTCAGCGACTTATATTCAGTAGCAAGGTTAACCATCTAGGGGAGCCGTAGAGAAATCGAGTCTTAACTGGGCGTCGAGTTGCTGGATATAGACCCGAAACCAGGTGATCTAGCCATGGGCAGGTTGAAGGTTGAGTAACATCAACTGGAGGACCGAACCGACTAATGTTGAAAAATTAGCGGATGACTTGTGGCTAGGGGTGAAAGGCCAATCAAACCTGGAGATAGCTGGTTCTCCCCGAAATCTATTTAGGTAGAGCCTCGGACGAATACTACTGGGGGTAGAGCACTGTTAAGGCTAGGGGGTCATCCCGACTTACCAACCCTTTGCAAACTCCGAATACCAGTAAGTACTATCCGGGAGACACACGGCGGGTGCTAACGTCCGTCGTGGAGAGGGAAACAACCCAGACCGCCAGCTAAGGTCCCAAATTATAGCTAAGTGGGAAACGATGTGGGAAGGCTTAGACAGCTAGGATGTTGGCTTAGAAGCAGCCATCATTTAAAGAAAGCGTAATAGCTCACTAGTCGAGTCGGCCTGCGCGGAAGATGTAACGGGGCTAAGCTATAAACCGAAGCTGCGGCAATGCGATTTATCGTATTGGGTAGGGGAGCGTTCTGTAAGCCGTTGAAGGTGGATTGTAAAGTCTGCTGGAGGTATCAGAAGTGCGAATGCTGACATGAGTAACGATAAAGGGGGTGAAAAACCTCCTCGCCGGAAGACCAAGGGTTCCTGTCCAACGTTAATCGGGGCAGGGTAAGTCGACCCCTAAGGCGAGGCCGAAAGGCGTAGTCGATGGGAAACGGGTTAATATTCCCGTACTTCTTACAATTGCGATGGGGGGACGGAGAAGGCTAGGTGGGCCTGGCGACGGTTGTCCAGGTTCAAGTGCGTAGGCTTGAGAGTTAGGTAAATCCGGCTCTCTTTAAGGCTGAGACACGATGTCGAGCTACTACGGTAGTGAAGTCATTGATGCCATGCTTCCAGGAAAAGCCTCTAAGCTTCAGATTGTAAGGAATCGTACCCCAAACCGACACAGGTGGTCGGGTAGAGAATACCAAGGCGCTTGAGAGAACTCGGGTGAAGGAACTAGGCAAAATGGTACCGTAACTTCGGGAGAAGGTACGCTCTTGACGGTGAAGTCCCTTGCGGATGGAGCTATTGAGAGTCGCAGATACCAGGTGGCTGCAACTGTTTATTAAAAACACAGCACTGTGCAAAATCGTAAGATGACGTATACGGTGTGACGCCTGCCCGGTGCCGGAAGGTTAATTGATGGGGTTAGACGTAAGTCGAAGCTCTTGATCGAAGCCCCGGTAAACGGCGGCCGTAACTATAACGGTCCTAAGGTAGCGAAATTCCTTGTCGGGTAAGTTCCGACCTGCACGAATGGCGTAATGATGGCCACGCTGTCTCCACCCGAGACTCAGTGAAATTGAAATCGCTGTGAAGATGCAGTGTACCCGCGGCTAGACGGAAAGACCCCGTGAACCTTTACTACAGCTTGGCACTGAACATTGACCCTACATGTGTAGGATAGGTGGGAGGCTTTGAAACCGGTACGCCAGTATCGGTGGAGCCGTCCTTGAAATACCACCCTTGTAGTGTTGATGTTCTAACTTAGACCCGTTATCCGGGTTGAGGACAGTGCCTGGTGGGTAGTTTGACTGGGGCGGTCTCCTCCCAAAGAGTAACGGAGGAGCACGAAGGTGGGCTAATCACGGTTGGACATCGTGAGGTTAGTGCAATGGCATAAGCCCGCTTGACTGCGAGAATGACAATTCGAGCAGGTGCGAAAGCAGGTCATAGTGATCCGGTGGTTCTGTATGGAAGGGCCATCGCTCAACGGATAAAAGGTACTCCGGGGATAACAGGCTGATACCGCCCAAGAGTTCATATCGACGGCGGTGTTTGGCACCTCGATGTCGGCTCATCACATCCTGGGGCTGAAGTCGGTCCCAAGGGTATGGCTGTTCGCCATTTAAAGTGGTACGCGAGCTGGGTTTAGAACGTCGTGAGACAGTTCGGTCCCTATCTGCCGTGGGCGTTGGAAGATTGAAGGGGGCTGCTCCTAGTACGAGAGGACCGGAGTGGACGAACCTCTGGTGTTCGGGTTGTGTCGCCAGACGCATTGCCCGGTAGCTAAGTTCGGAATCGATAACCGCTGAAAGCATCTAAGCGGGAAGCGAGCCCTGAGATGAGTCTTCCCTGACCCCTTGAGGGTCCTAAAGGGTTGTTCGAGACTAGAACGTTGATAGGCAGGGTGTGTAAGCGTTGTGAGGCGTTGAGCTAACCTGTACTAATTGCCCGTGAGGCTTAACCATACAACACCCAAAGGGTTTTGATGGACTCAAAGCAAGAACTTTGAATGTGTAACTACAGAACTTAAAACAGCTTTCCGAATTAAAGAATTTGCTTGGCGACCATAGCGATTTGGACCCACCTGATTTCCATGCCGAACTCAGAAGTGAAACGAATTAGCGCCGATGGTAGTGTGGGGCTTCCCCATGTGAGAGTAGGACATCGCCAGGCTTTAAATTTAGACTTAGAGTCTAACCAGTGCGGAGCGGTAGTTCAGTTGGTTAGAATACCGGCCTGTCACGCCGGGGGTCGCGGGTTCGAGTCCCGTCCGCTCCGCCACTTATTCTAGACCTCAGCAGCAATGCTGAGGTCTTTTTGTATCTACGGGATTATTTTGCTCTGCGACCAACGAGTCCCGCTTGCCCGCAAGCCCGGCCGTCAGCCACTTATTTAGAAAGCCTAGTCTTACGACTAGGCTTTCGTCGTTTTAGAAGCCCGTTGCTGACGCAACGGGCTTCTTGCGTTTAAGGGGGAATGGAACGGGCTACGCCCTATGGAAATCGGGAACCGCTTCGCTGCTGGAATGGACTTCGTCCTGCGAGAGGTGAGTGTTGATATTAAGTTGGTAGAGCCGATAGTTTCGAAGGTGTTGACAGCACTCGTCTCCTAAAAGACACAATCCTCCAGTTCTCCAGTTCTCCAGTTCTCCAGTTCTCCAGTTCTCCAGTTCTCCAGTTCTCCAGTTCTCCAGTTCTCCAGTTCTCCAGTTCTCCAGTTCTCCAGTTCTCCAGTTCTCCAGTTCTCCAGTTCTCCAGTTCTCCAGTTCTCCAGTTCTCCAGTTCTCCAGTTCTCCAGTTCTCCAGTTCTCCAGTTCTCCAGTTCTCCAGTTCTCCAGTTCTCCAGTTCTCCAGTTCTCCAGTTCTCCAGTTCTCCAGTTCTCCAGTTCTCCAGTTCTCCAGTTCTCCAGTTCTTCGTAGGACGAACTCCGTGCAGCCCTTAATGTTTTTCGAATCGCGCCGTATTGATTAGATATAAAAAAAGCCACTCGATCGAGTGGCTTGGTTATTGGTATTTGCTTTACTAAGCAGCAGGATCTTTGATAAGCGTGAGTGCCTTCTTCGACACTTCATGAGCTGCTTTAGTTAGGTTCTGCTTTTCTAGTGCGTCAGAAAGGTAACCGTAGTCTGATACATTAGAGCGTACAGACAGTGCCTTCTCTAGGTGCTGCTGAGCCTCACTCCATTCTTCATTGCGTAAATGGAACTGAGCGATGGCGCTGTGCGCTTCCGCATTATTCGCGTCTTTACGTAGAGCGCCTTCTAGGAAAGTCACTACTGGGTGATTATCGGCAAGCTTAAGCTCTGGCAATAGAGCGTAGAGGTCAGAGTTAGGGTGCTTTTTAAGTGTCTCTTTGATTAAAGTAAACGCTTCATTATCTGCTTGGCGCGAGATCAGCTGCTTAGCGAAACACTCAACAAGGTGAGCATCTACTTTCGCTTTACGCGGTAGACCATTCCAATGGGCAATGAGGCCTTCACTGCCTTTCTGTTCTGCTACATCGCTAAGCAGTCCGCATTGTGCGCGTTGCATCAAAGGCTCTTGCTCTTCTTTAGAGACAATTTTGTTTTTGACTAACTTAGGCAGTAGATCTAACAGCGGCTGCCATAGCTTTAGCTCAATATACACTTGCTTAAGAAGGTTCAAGACAATGGCGTTATTGGGATAGCTGCCCTTTATGTTCGAGAGCGTATCGAACGCATCGTTGTAGTTAGCATCACGGATCTGCTGCTTAGCGCGGGTAAGTTCTACGGCTAACTGCGAATCTTTCTGCTGAGAAGCTAACTCTAGGTAATGGTCACGCTGTTGGTTGTTACCCATACCTTGCGCTGCTTCCGAAGCGACTAAGTAGCAGAGCAGTGGCATGTCGTGATGGTTTGCCCAGCGAGTGACCTTTTTCTCTGCCAATTTGAAGTCACCCTCTAGCAACTTGATGATGCCTTCATTGGTATAACGGCGTGAGCGGCGCATTTTACGCACGCTGAACCAGTTCCAGGTTGCTGAACTCGCGCTAAGAGCTCGTTTAATCAAGAACTCTAAACCAAATAGAGCGGCGAGTGCGGCGATAACAAAGATAACCAGAGTCGTAACGCTCATCTCGATGGTTTTATTTGCCACCGAGATTAATACGTAGCCTTGTTGGCCCGCGTATTGAGTCCCGGCAAACAAGCCTAAGCCTAGAACGACAAAGAGGAAAATAATTCGAAACATTAGTTTTCCTCCGTCACTAGGGTGGTGACTTCTCGGCGTAAGCGGTCACGAATCACATCAGAGAGCTGCTGCTGTGTTTCCAGTTTGACTGGGTACTCAACTTGCACCGTCTGTTTGCTTAACAGTTCAAGCGCCTTATTGAACTCTTTTACTTCATTAGAATCTTGGTTAAAGAAGGTCGCTGACCATTTATCCGCAGTCGTTAATGCTGTGCTGTAGATATCTTGCTGCTCGACGTAAACAGCTTTGATTGCGGTCTCTAGCTTAGCTTTAATATTCTCTTTCAAGTAAAAGTGTTGCTGTGGAGAAAGTAGTGGGATGACATTGCCATCACGAGTTCTAAACGTTATGAAGTTCTCTGAGAAATCTTTTAGAGACGTCATTAAGTTATTTTGCCAGTCGTTCACATCTTCAGAAACAACCTGTTTTTCAACTTGTTGTGCTTCTGGTAATAGTGCATTGGCCAATGGCAGGCTATCTACTTGCTGTTGCAGTGAAGTGATACGTAGTACTAAGCCTTCTCTGTCGACCAGAGGAACCGTTTTTAGTTTGGTGATGTCGTTAGCCATAGATTTACGCAAAGGCACTAGGCTTGGGTCATTAAGCGCCGCAATTCTTTGGTCGGCACTTTCCATCAGTTTGGTCGCACTAACGGCATCGTGCTCTAAGAACAGTTTTCTACCCGCTAGTTTAACTAAGTAATCGGCTTCTGCGAGCAGCCAGTCATTTGGTCGGCGACCTTTCACGTCAGCTACCGCAACTTGTAGGCTTTCGATACTTTTTTGCTGCTGCTCAAGAACGGTTTCAGCACGGTGGGTAATTTCTGTCGCTTTGGCAATAGCTTGTTGCTTAGTTGAATCGAGTTCTGACTGAACACTGGTTTGAGTTTGCTTTAGCTGAGCTTGAAGAGCATCTATCTGCGCTTGATATTGAGCATTCTTTTGCTGCATTTGGAAAGTGAGACCGCCGCCTATCAATAAAGAGATGACAATGCCGATAGTGCCAAGTTTTACGCCGCGCTTACCTTGCTTCTCTTCAAACTCAGGTTGTTTAGTTGCGGCAGACTTGGCTTCAGGCTGAGAGGCTTGTTCAACGGCCGGTTGTTCCGCTTTTGTTTCAGTAGTATCAGACGCGTTTGTTGCTTTGCTTATTTCCTCTGCCGATTTTTTTTCTTGGTCAGGGATATTGTTATCGTTGTTATTTTTTTTGGTCATTACTTATTGTCCTGTTTCACTTGGCCGGAGAGCAGCCAGTAATACTTTATTAGAGGCACTGAAGGTGTTGGTAACAACTTTAAAACCGACTTCTCGTGCTTGTTGCGCTATCCGCTCACTGGGTACATACAGATGGAGCGTAAACAGCCAGGCCTTATGCTCATCAGTTAGTTGAGAAATAAAATAACTAAGCTGACCTGAACTGGTGATGACTAATTGAGTTATTTTTTCATTTTGCCAGATAGGTACGAGCAAATCTGAGCGGAAAGCTAGGTTTTCTCGTTTATACACCTCGCGATATTCAACTTGAGCGCCACGGGCGACTAGAGTATCGAATATCAACTCTCGCCCTCCATTGCCACGCAGAATCAGGATCTTTTTGTTGGCGATAGAGAGTAAGGCGTCTTGTAGTAGCAGATGTTCACTATCACTGACTTCTGGGTAGTGTACTGTTTGTCGGGTTGCTTTGCTTAAAACGTGTGCAGTTTTTTGACCAACGGCAAGGTAGGTCGTGCCATTGGGCCAACTTTGCTCAAGTTTTTGCAGGTATCTATCGGTAGACGTCACCGCATGCTGACTGACGGCGATGATAATATCGAAATGAGAAATGGAAGTTTCCAGCCCTTCGAGTTGCTCTCCGGGCTGAATGTCTATCAAAGGTTGGTGATGGCTTTCAATACCAACCTCTGACAGCTTGTTACATAGCGAGCGGCCTTGTTGTCCCGGCCGAGTGACCAGTACTGCCATAAGGTGTTACTCGTGCTCAGCGTATAGCTTGGTTAAGATCTCTTTCGCACCTTGGTCGAGTAGCTGGTTGGCAAGCTCAATACCTAGAGCTTCAGCATCAGTACGAGAGCCACGAATCTCACCACGAACGATCTTTGAACCATCAGGTTCGCCGACCAAAGCGCGTAACCAGATGTTGTCGCCATCAATTAGAGAGTAACTACCAATCGGTACCTGACAGCCGCCCTCTAGAGTGAGGTTCATCGCACGCTCACACAATACGCGATCGGCGGTTTCTTTGTGGTTGAGTGGTTCTAGTAACTTAATTAGGCGTTCGTCATCAAGACGACATTCAATGCCTACAGCGCCTTGTCCTACCGCCGGTAGAGATTGTTCTGGTTCGATAAAGCTCTTGATGCGCTCTTCTAACTCAAGGCGTTTCAAGCCAGCGGCAGCAAGAATGATGGCATCGTATTCGCCTGCGTCTAGTTTACCTAGGCGAGTGCCGAGGTTGCCACGTAGCTCTTTGATTACTAAATCTGGGCGAGATTCTTTTATCTGACATTGACGACGTAAGCTGCAAGTACCTACTACGGCACCCTGAGGTAGCTCATCAATATTGTTATAGGTATTTGAAACGAATGCGTCACGAGGATCTTCACGTTCACAGATCGTCACTAAACCAAGACCTTCAGGGAAATCGACAGGGACATCTTTCATTGAATGAACGGCAAGGTCGGCGCGTCCTTCTAACATAGCCACTTCTAGCTCTTTAACGAACAAGCCTTTACCACCTACCTTTGCTAAAGGTGTATCTAGGATGATGTCGCCTTTGGTTACCATCGTCACTAGCTCAACTTCTAAACCAGGGTGAGCAGCCATTAAAGCGTCTTTAACATAGTGAGCTTGCCAAAGGGCAAGAGGGCTTTTGCGCGTCGCAATTCGAATTGGAGTTTGTTGAGTCATAGTGTTCTGCAGATAACAAAATAATGGCTTAATCCTACCATTGTCAGCTAGAAAAGTATTATTGCTTATTCGACCGCATGAGGCTTAGGTGTTTGCTAGCACAAAATGATTAAAAGAGTGTGACTAAGGTCTCGTTTGTAAAATAGGCTATTATTATTAATAGAAGTTACGTACCACACTAAGAGCGACAACTTCGGATGGGCAAAATTGTGTCGAATCGATCGTACATTTCTTTACCAACTCAAAGAAAAGTGATAGATTGATCACGTTTTGTTGGTGCTTTAGAACAATTAATAGTCAAAGTGCCATCTAGGATATGAACCAAGGAAACCCCCTTGCAGGCTTACACCAAGACGCTAATTAAAAGACTTGATAACCTAAACCAGCAACGTGTTGAGCGTGCGCTGGCTCTTATGGATTTGCCAAGTCAGCGTGTGTTCCATCTGATCCCAACACTGCTTCATTTCAATCATCCAGTTATTCCTGGTTATTTTGACGCGCAAGTACCATTCGGTGTTCGCGAGTTTGAATTGAATGACATCCAGCAACAGTTTGTTGAAGATACTCAGTTAACGATTGGTCAGCCGCTTACTACCAGTGACAACCCAGCGATCTTGGGTCTGTACACTATGGGCAGTACTTCCTCGATTGGTCAAAGTACTTCCAGTGATCTAGATATCTGGGTGTGCGTTTCGCCAAGCATGAGTTGTGACGAACGTGAAAGTCTTACTAACAAATGTTTGCTGATCACCGATTGGGCTCAAACGCAGGGTGTGGAAGCCAACTTCTTCTTAATGGATGAAGAGCGATTCCGTTCAAATCACTCAGAAGAGATGACGGGTGATAACTGTGGTTCTTCTCAACACTTACTGCTGCTCGATGAGTTCTATCGCAGCGCAGTGCGTCTCGCCGGTCAACGTCTACTGTGGCAAATTGTTCCTCCTGAAATGGAAGAGTGCTACGACGAATACGTGAAAGACCTCTGTGGCAAAGGTTATATCGATTGTTCGAAATGGATTGATTTCGGTCAGCTTAATCGAATCCCTGCAGAGGAATATTTTGGCTCTAACTTATGGCAGTTATATAAGAGTATCGACTCGCCATATAAGTCAGTTTTAAAAGCCATATTGCTTGAAGCTTATTCGTGGGAGTACCCTAACACTCAACTCCTAAGCCTAGATACTAAGCGCCGTTTCTTTGCGCATGAGCCTGACCTTTATGGTATGGATGCGTATTATCTGATGCTAGAAAAAGTCACTCGCTATCTAGAGCGTATTGGTGATACCACTCGCTTAGATCTTGTGCGTCGTTGTTTTTATCTTAAAACGCACGAAAAGCTCTCTCGTGAGCCAAGTGTTGGCTCTGTTGCTTGGCGACGTGAAGCACTCTCTGACATGGTGCAGAAGTGGGATTGGGATAGCTCAGTGATCGCTGAACTTGATGACCGCCGTAATTGGAAGGTGGAGCAAGTAAAAGTGGTGCATCATGCGTTACTTGATGCCTTGATGCAGAGCTACCGTAACTTGATTCAGTTTGCGCGTCGTAATGACATTACTTCGGCGATCAGTCCGCAAGACATCAGTATTTTAGCGCGTAAATTGTATGCGGCATTTGAAGTACTGCCAGGCAAGGTGACACTACTTAACCCGCAGATTTCACCTGATTTGCACGAGTCAGACTTAACTTTTATTGAAGTGAGACCAGGGCGTACTAACCAGTCTGGCTGGTATTTGTATAAGCAACCTCTTACGCCACACCGTATTCTTGGTCAGGCGCCATTAGAGCACAACGAATATCTCAGTAAGCTTGTTGCTTGGTCTTTCTTTAACGGTCTAATCACTGAATCGACTCGATTGCATTCTGTTATCCGCGATGCGCATCTTGATATCGACAAGTTCTATCAGATGGTAAGTGATTTGCGTAATACCTTCTCACTTCGTAAGCGTCGTCCGACGATGCAGGCACTAGCTAGCCCGTGTGAGATTAGCCAGTTAGCGATGTTTATCAACTTCGAGAATGATCCAACGTCGGAGTTAAGCGGCAAATCACTTAAGCTTGATCCTAAAACGACCGATATTTTTAGTTTTGGTTCTGAGCAGAAGTGTTTAGTCGGCAGTGTCGACTTGGTTTATCGTAACTCTTGGCATGAAGTGCGTACTCTGCATTTTAAAGGCGAAACCGCCATGTTGGATGCCTTGAAAACGGTATTAGGTAAAATGCACCAAGATGCGATTCCGCCAGAGTCAGTTGATGTGTTCTGTTACAGCAAAAACCTGCGTGGTGTGATGCGTAATATGGTGTATCAGCTTCTTGCTGAATGTATAGATTTACGCTTAAAACCTGTTGAGCAAGAAAAGCGCCGCCGTTTTAAAGCTTTGCGTATTGGTCAGCAAACTTATGGTTTGTTCTTTGAGCGTCGTGGCGTTTCGGTACAAATGCTGGAAAACTCGGTCGACTTCTATCGCAGTATCTCAACCAATAAGTTGAAGGGTTCACCGCTGCTAATGCTTGATAAAGAGCAAGATTACCAGTTACCTGAAATTGTTGATGGGTTTGCCAGTGAGGGTCTGATTCAGTTCTTCTTCGAAGACAGTGAGCAAGGCTTTAATATCTATGTACTGGATGAAGCGAATCGCGTTGAAGTCTACCATCAGTTCAAAGGTGAGAAAGACGAGATGATCGCGAGCGTGAATAGTTTTTACACCTCGGTACAAGATGAGAATCCATTGTCTTCTAAGCTGATTAACTTCAACTTACCGCAGTATTATCAGATTGTTCACCCGGAAGATGATGAGTCTTACATTGTTCCGTATCGTAATGATGGGGCAAGCTACTCAAGACCGAGCAAAATCGTTAACGCCTAGATACAAAAAAAGAGCATCCACAGATGCTCTTTTTTATTGTTCTTAATGGGTGGTTATTCCCACTCAATGTCTTCATCGCAGTGCTTTTCACACTCTTGCTTAACCATGGCAATCAACTCAAGACCTGTTTTCGAGCAAGTCCACTGCTCTTCAACGAGCGCAAAGTGGAAACCGCCGGATTTAGAGGCTAGCCAGATCTCTTTCATTGGCTCTTGGCGGTTGATAATGATTTGACTACGGTCTTCAAACTCCAGTGTCATTACGTTTCCAGAAGTCTCGTAGTCGATGTCCGCACCTGAATCATCAATCATTTCCTCGATGATTTGCATTTGAACATCTACTAACTGATGAAATTCAGTATCGTTCATCTAATCTATCCTATTGCTTTTCTTGAGTGTGGTGCGATTATAGGGGGCATTGACAGAATAATCACGATAGAACCCATGAAAAAATCAATCTTAGCGCTATTTATCTTTTCAGTCCTTGGCTTAGCTGGCTGTGGTCAAACTGGACCTCTATACATGCCTGAAGACGCTCCACAAAAAGAGCAACCTTCACAATAAAACGATAATCAGAATATAAGGGAAAGTACTTTGGATTACTTCAACTATCAGGATGATGGCCAGCTATGGGCCGAAGACGTCTCATTGACTGAACTGGCGCAGCAGTTTGGTACACCACTTTATGTATACTCGCGCGCGACTCTAGAGCGCCATTGGCATGCTTTTGATAAGTCAGTCGGTCAGCACCCGCATCTTGTCTGTTACGCAGTCAAAGCGAACTCTAACATTGGTGTACTAAATGCTTTAGCACGTTTGGGTTCTGGCTTTGATATCGTCTCAGGTGGCGAGTTAGAGCGTGTGATTGCTGCTGGTGGTGAGCCAAGCAAAGTGGTGTTCTCAGGTGTCGGTAAAACCGCAGCTGAAATGAAGCGCGCGCTAGAGCTAGGCATTAAGTGCTTCAATGTAGAGTCTGAGCCAGAGTTAGAGCGCCTGAACAAAGTAGCTGGCGAGCTTGGTGTGAAAGCGCCAATTTCACTGCGTATTAACCCAGACGTTGATGCGAATACTCACCCTTATATTTCGACAGGTTTACGTGATAACAAATTTGGTATCGCGTTTGACCGTGCGCCTGCGGTTTACAAGTTTGCGCAAAGTCTAGAAAACCTCAATGTTCAAGGTATTGATTGCCATATCGGTTCACAGCTAACCGACATCGAGCCTTTCATTGATGCGACCGATCGATTGCTTGCGCTAATTGATGATCTTAAAGCACAAGGCATTACCATTAAGCACCTTGATGTGGGTGGTGGCTTAGGCGTTGTCTATCGTGATGAACTGCCACCAGAGCCTTCAGATTATGCTAAAGCACTGCTTGGCCGTTTGGATAACCATCAAGACCTTGAATTGATTTTTGAGCCAGGCCGAGCCATCGCTGCAAATGCCGGGCTGCTGCTGACTAAGGTTGAATTCCTTAAGCATACTGAGCATAAAAACTTCGCTATCATTGATGCCGCGATGAATGACTTGATGCGTCCTGCTTTGTACCAAGCTTGGCAAGATATTGTGCCAGTTGTGCCGCGTGAAGGCGAAGCCGTGACTTATGACCTAGTAGGGCCTATCTGTGAGACGGGCGACTTCCTAGGTAAAGACCGCGCATTAGTGCTGCAAGAGAACGATCTCTTGGCTGTGCGCTCTGCTGGAGCCTATGGTTTTGTGATGTCATCGAACTACAACACGCGCTGCCGAGCGGCAGAAGTGATGGTTGATGGTAAGCAAGCACACCTAGTTCGCCAGCGTGAAGAACTCTCTAGCCTATGGGCGCTTGAAAACGTACTTCCGGAGTAATTGGAGTCTTATGCATTTCCATTTTTCTAAAATGCACGGTCTGGGTAATGACTTCATGGTCGTTGATTGCATTACCCAGAACATTTTCTTTTCCCCTGATCTGATCCGCCGCTTAGCGGATCGTCATACTGGGGTGGGTTTTGACCAACTACTCGTGGTTGAAGCGCCATATGATCCAGAAACAGACTTCCACTATCGGATTTTTAATGCTGATGGCAGTGAAGTAGAACAATGTGGAAATGGCGCGCGCTGTTTTGCTCGTTTTGTGCGCATGAAAGGGCTGACCAATAAGTACAGCATCAGTGTCAGCACTAAGAAAGGCAAAATGGTTCTTAACATCGAGGAAGATGATCAGGTCACGGTTAATATGGGTGTGCCTGAATTCGAACCGAGTAAGATTCCATTTAAAGCTAAGCAAACGGAGAAGACCTACATCCTTCGTGCAGAAGACAAGACGCTTTTCTGCGGCGCAGTCAGCATGGGGAACCCTCATGTGGTGACTGTGGTTGATGATGTCGCGACGGCGGATGTTGATACACTGGGACCACTATTGGAATCTCATGAACGTTTCCCTGAACGCGTTAACGCTGGTTTTATGCAGATCGTAAGTCGCAATGAAGTGAACTTACGAGTGTACGAGCGCGGCGCAGGAGAAACTCAGGCTTGTGGCAGTGGTGCATGTGGTGCGGTTGCCGTTGGCGTTGTTCAGGGATTACTGGATGAGAAAGTCACGGTTAACTTGCCGGGTGGCTCGCTTAAAATAGCGTGGCTGGGCGAGGGAAAACCTCTCTATATGACAGGGCCTGCTACCCATGTGTTTGACGGTCAACTAAGCTGCTAATAGCCCCAACTATTATGGGTAGATAATAAGAAACAATAAGGAACAGACGTGTCTCAAATTGAAGCGGATGCGCTTACGGCAGAAGTGGTTGCCGAATACTTACGTGACAATCCGGACTTTTTTCATCATCGTCGAGATTTAGTCGATAGACTGGCGTTACCTCATCAAGAGCAAGGTGCTGTTTCATTAGTGCATGTACAAATGAACCGCCAACGCCAGCGTATTGAAGAGTTGGAAGAAGAGATCACCGCTTTAATGTCATTGGCAAAGAGTAATGATCGTACGTTCCATGAGTTTATGCAGCTCCAGGAACAAATCCTTAAGTGCGATTCATTGCTTTCGGTGGTGAAAGCGATTGAAGAAATGGCTAAATCACTCGATCTCATTGCTTATGTTCGTCTGTTGGATAACGAATCAAGTTACTATTCATTAAGCAAAGAAAATTACCAACGCTTTGCGACCAACCATCTCAATGGCAAGGGCGCTTACCTAGGCCGTATGCGTAAAGTGGATCGCGAATTGTTGTTTGGTGACAATCAACGTGCTCCGGAAATGGGCTCCTACGTGGTGTTACCACTACAGAAGAAATCCCTACAAGGTGTTCTGGTCTTTTCGAGCAGCGATGGCGGACACTTCCAACCGCATATGGATACTTTATTCTTGCGCCATCTAGCCTTAGTTCTTTCCCACCTAGTCGACAGCCTACCTTGGCAAAGCGAAGACCATGAGCGAATCACTAGCACCTCTGCCTAATGGTCTCCAACGGCCCCTTGAACGTTTCTACGAATATTTGCGTAGTGAAAAGGGGCTGAGCTTACATACTCAACGTAACTACAAACAACAACTTGAAACCATGGCGCAGCATCTGGCTCATTTGGGGCTAAAAGAGTGGCAACAGGTTGATGCGGGTTGGGTGCGTCAGTTAGCCAGTAAAGGTATGCGAGAAGGTATGAAAGCCAGCAGCTTGGCGACTCGATTATCTTCGCTGCGTAGCTTCTTTGATTTCTTGATCTTGCGTGGAGAAATGACGGCAAATCCTGCTAAAGGTGTCTCGGCACCGCGTAAGAAACGTCCACTGCCTAAAAACCTAGATGTGGATGAAGTGGGTCAACTACTTGAAGTGAACGAAGACGATCCATTAGCGGTACGCGATAGAGCCATGATGGAACTGATGTATGGGGCCGGTTTACGCTTGGCGGAATTGGTCAGTATTAATGTTAAAGATGTCAACTTCTCCGCTGGTGAACTTAGGGTTGTCGGTAAAGGTGACAAAGAGCGAAAGGTGCCTTTTTCCGGCATGGCGGCAGAGTGGGTTGCCAAGTGGTTGAAGCTAAGAGCTAGCGTAGCCAATAGTGATGAGAATGGTTTATTTGTCTCTAAACTAGGCGTAAGGATCTCACATCGCAATGTGCAGAAACGAATGGCAGAGTGGGGACAAAAGCAGTCGGTAGCCAGTCATATCAGCCCGCATAAATTGCGCCACTCTTTCGCCACGCATATGCTGGAATCGAGTAACAATCTGCGTGCGGTGCAGGAATTGCTCGGGCATGAGAATATCTCGACCACGCAAATCTATACTCACCTAGATTTTCAGCATCTTGCCGAAGTGTACGACCAGGCCCACCCAAGAGCGAAGAAGAAGGATAGCGAGTAATGCAGTTTTTCCGCCATTTGAAACCGATCCAAGCGATGACCTTCGACCTTGACGATACCCTTTATGATAATCACCCGGTCATTCGTCAAGTAGAGGCAAAAATGGTGGCTTGGCTGCATAAGCATCACCCTATCTCTGCAACGAAGACGTTGCGCTGGTGGTATGACTTAAAGCGCTCATTGGCGGAGGACGATCCTTGGCTGCTCAATGACGTCACGCTGTGGCGCTTTAAGCAGATTGAAAAGGGTTTATATATTCTTGGCTATCAGCCGCAGCAGGCAGAGCAGGCGGCGAACGAGGCTATTGATGAGGTGCTTCGCCTGCGTAGTGACTTTACTGTCCCGCAGGAGTCACATGAGGTAATGGCAGAACTCGCTAAGCGCTTACCATTAGTTGCGATAACCAATGGTAATGTTGATGTTGAGAAGATCGGCTTATCTGATTACTTTTCTTTAGTATTAAAGGCTGGACCAGATGGTTACGCAAAGCCACATCCACAGCTATTCAATAAAGCTCAATCTTTCTTATCTGTGCCTGACGAGAATATTTTGCATGTCGGAGATCACTTAATTTCTGATGTGGTAGGGGCGAAGAAAAGTGGCTTTCAAGCCTGTTGGTATAATGATCAAGGTGTGAACATTTACCAGGTCAATAAAGCTCGCATACTACCAGATGTTGAAGTGAATCGTTTACATGACTTATTGCTATTGAGTGAGATATAAATAACATCTGACCAAAACAACACTTTTCATATTGGTTTAGTTGGATTACGGTATAGCAAAACATAAATCTAATTAAACAACGTCTTAGGCTTTTGAATGCGCACATATTCAGCGCTGGTTAACAACAATCAGCAATTACAAGCGCATCTAAGGGATATACCGACGGAGAAATACTCTTCGTTTCTTGTTCAGCTTCTGTCTACGGATCCGGAACAGGTCGCATGTGATTATGCGGACCAAATTTTAGAGCATATTCCTGGATGCCACATCATAGGTCATAGTACTCGCCATACTATTTTTGATGGTCAAATTGTCCATCGAGGTAGCTTGGTGTCAGTTTCCTGCTTTGAACACTCTTCCATTACGTCTACTTGTGTCCCCATTACCAATAACCCGCTCTCTGAAGCGAAAGATATCGTTAATGGCTTAGCACTAAACCACCAAACTAAGTCTATTATTAGCTTCTCACAGCATGTCAGTTCCCTCGATTTTAATCTCTACCAAGCGTTAGGCTCTCTCACCGATGTACCGATCAGCGGTGGCGTAGCAGCCAATGTTGACGACAGAGATGAGTGGGTTCTATGTGGCAACCAAACCTTCCAGAAAATGACGGTGTCAGCTGCGCTGCATGGGGACAAATTACAGGTTTGGCGTAGCGCGTTCTCTGAGTGGACACCGATAGGTGGACCGCTTCGGGTAACAGATGCGCAAGGGACTCAATTACGTTCGTTGGATTACCAACCTGCTTATGAACTCTATCAAACCCGTCTCTCTGAAGGTCGGACACTGGCTTTAGAGCAGATGCTGAGTTTCCCCCTTAAAAGCAGCACTGGTGTGGTCAGCTGCCCTAGAGAGCTTTATCCCGACGGCAGTATTGAAGTCGATAATGCGGTGACTATTGGTGATGAAGTGCGTATTTGCTATAACCACCCGTCGTTGACCTTAGAGCAAGTTAGGCATGATGTAATCGGTTTAGCCCAGCATAACCCAGAGTCTATCTTCATCTATAACTGCGAGTCGCGATTGGAATTTATTGAAGGCGTCAGTGAAATCCAACTGTTCGATGAATTCGAAAGTTGTTGTGGCTCTTTCTGTTTGGGCGAGTTCTACCGAGGTGACTCTCAGCAATCACTTCATCACAGCATGACTTATGTTGCTTACAGTGAAGACTCTGCTCGTCCGGCGCTGACTTTTAACGAAAAAGCCGAGTTTCCGGTTTCTCCTTTGTTTCATTTAATTAGCTATACGATTGATAACCTGAATCAAACGCAGAAGAGTATGGAGCTAAAACTTGCTGAGCAAACCGAGAAGCTGATCAATAGTTACCGCCTGGACAAGCATACCGGGTTAAAAAATCGCGTTGCTTTGCAAGAAAGGCTCAAAGTCGTCAATACGGATGAGCATGTGGCGACATTGAAACTGTCTAATTTTCATCAGATTAATGAAAAGTATGGTTATCAAGTTGCGGATGAGCTTATCCGCGACTTAAGTGATTACTTTACGGATAACCTCTCCGATCTGCATTGGGCCCCATTTGTTCAGCAGCTCTACTATATTGGCACCGCAGAGTGGGCTTTGGTATTTTCATCGGATATCGCCACCAATGAGCTCCAACAAGAGCTGTCACAGTTTGCTGATAAGGTAGAACATATTAACTTTGAGCCTTATGGATTACCTGAGGTCGATTATCTGTCGGTGTCTATTTCTGGTGGCATCGCCAGTAAGCGCGATTTCCCGACGATCTCTGGTGATGAACTTTTACTGAAGTCGATCGATGCACGTCGGATTGGTAAAGCGCGTAATACCCACTTTATTAACGCCAAAGATTATTCTATCAGTGAGTTAGAGCAAAGGGACAAGCTCGATTTGATGGGAGTAGTCAGCCGCGCCATTCTCAATAAGCGGATTATTACCTATAGCCAACCGATTTTTGCCGCTCATACCCGTGAGCAGGTATCCCAAGAGTGCTTAGTTCGTATTGAAGATGATGGTGAGATAATCGCGCCAGGGCGCTTTTTACCCATCGTTGAGGGTACGCATCTTTACACTCGTTTAAGTCGCCATATGCTGACATCAACCATAGCGCATATGGCCGACAAGCAAGCCTCATTCTCAGTCAATTTATCTCCACAGGATATGCTCAGTGACAAGACGCTTTATCTCCTTGAGCAGGCGGTTGCGAAGATGAATGACCCATATCGCTTAGGCATTGAGGTGTTGGAATCTGAACGGATTAAGGATTTTGGCCGTATGGCTGAGATTTGCGGTCACTTTAAGCAGCTTGGTGCTCGCTTACTGGTGGATGATTTTGGCTCAGGTTACTCCAATATTGATGAAATTATTCGCCTAGAGCCGGATGTGATTAAACTCGATGGGAGTTTAATTAAGACGATCGATACGGATCATAAACAGCGTCAGATTACTGGTCAGTTGGTTAAGCTATGCCAAGTGCTCAACGCAAAAACCGTCGCGGAGTTTGTTCACAATCAAGAGGTGTGCAATATCGCGGAAAGTATTGGTGTCGACTATCTGCAAGGGTTTTACCTCGCAGAGCCTAGTCGCTTGTTTTAGTCCTTAAAACGTGACCGCTTTTGTCGGCTTTGAAAGCCAGCATATAGCGGTCAAAAAACTGCAAGAGTTGCTCTGCTTGTTGTACTTGCTCAGCTTGCTTTAGCACTTCGCAGCCAACTTCTAACGTACATAAATGACCTTGCTCTTGGTTGCGACGTAATTGATAACTTGACGCTTGAGTCGGGTTTATATGCACTAAAGGTAGCAGCCTGAGCCACGGACTCTTACGCAGCATCTTTTTCGCTTCCTGCCATGTCCCGTCAAGGATGATAAACAAAGGTCGTTTCTCGCTCACTGCTGTCTCATCTATTGCCTGCGACACTGGAATACTTCCGTCATCAGGAAACAGCAAGTAGGCTTGATAATCTTCACTTTGTATTAAGGCCATTAACTTGTCACAAGGCTGAGTGCGTTGCCAAATATGCACGCTCGTCGCAGACAGGCTTTTCTCTAACCACTGGCCAGTATTGGTCTCGCGGTTAATTTCATTTTCATGGGTTACCAGTGCAAGGTGGAAGCGAGTCTTGATGCTTGGTAGGTAGTGGCATACGCATTGATGTTGCAACTTGCACTGAGGGCAGCGATTGCCCTCAGTTGATTTAGTTTGGCTCACATTACTACGCCTTGCTGATGAGGTGTTTGACCGTCAGAAAACAACTGGACAGGGCTAATCTGATCGTAGTTAGCGACGGGAGCAGAGCTTGGGTTTAGCGGATAGCTGTCACCTTGATATTTTAAGACGTGTTGGTTCGGTGTTGCGCCACCACCGCTAACAAATAGGATTAAATCTTGCCAGCCATTTGTTTGCTCTAGACCTAAGTTAATCGGTGTTCTTACTAGAGTAATGCGAGAGTTAAACTGCCATTGCTGTTGCTGATTTTCAAACAGCAGTACGGTACAGCCGCCAGAGCCACACCAGTTCAGTTGAACCAAGAGTTCTTTATTGCCATCGCCATTTAAATCGTACTCCAACCAACGGTACTTAGTATCAGCTGGATCGATGTTGTCCGATTTAAAATACTCACGTATGGCATTGTCGACTTTAGGGTTGAACTCAGCGCTAGAAGGGATGGCTTGCGGATTTGAAGTCGCCTTCGAAGTGGCACTTTGCGTGTCTTGCTGAGCTTTAAACAGAGTCAATCCACCATCGGCAATCGGATAGATAAGACTACCTACCTTCTCTTGGCTAGCGCTTAGTTGGTAGCCATCACGAGTGAAGATTCGCTCTGACAATAATGCTTGCTGTTGATGACGAGTCATCACTACTTGAATCTGGTCGTTGTTAAGCTGCTGCCAGTAGCCACTCTCAACGGAATCCGCTTCTCCTGTCGTGTAGCTGTAGGTGGTTGTCGCTGAGTGATCCGGAAAGATTTTTAATGCGACGCTAAAGTTGCTCGATTTGGTTGAGGCCGCTTGATAGAGACCAGTCCAATCCTGAGTGACGTCTTGATTAGACAGGGTGGCACATCCTTGGTAGCTGTTGCCTTCAAGCTCAAGTGTCGCACTCCAGCCATAAAGTGAATCGCTCATCCCATCAACACAGCTTCGTTGGTTGAGCTCTAGTGACCCGCCTTCAAACTGGTAACGACGTCGATCAGATTCAATACGGCTACCTGAGAGCGCTAACTGGCGTTTATCTTCACCGATTTTCTGAAAAGTCAGCGCGTTGCTGGCGAAATCAATCGACCAGAAGGGCTCATTACCAAAAGCTCGCGTCGGTTTAAGCGCTTGATCGCAACGCTTTGGGTTCTCTGCACTAAGCAGGTTAATAGAGTCGACAACGAAGCGTGCACTGTAGTCAGCAACAAAACCATCCGCTTGGCCAGTTTCAAGGTGACCGATAACTTCACCATAAAGAGGAGCATAAGGAGAGCGAACTAACTTTAGCGCTTGATGAAAGCGATCGTCAGAGATATCGAGCCAATACTGTTGATTACTACCACAAGGTGTAATAGAGCGCACTTCATGGCCAAGCACCACTTCACCGCGCATAACAAAAGTTTGAGGCTTTATTGTGTCAGGCTTGTCTAAGCTCGCTTGCACGACGGGTTTAGATTCGCTGTCTTTGATGGTCGTTGACGTCGAACAGGCTTGCAATGCGAGTAAAATGATCACAGCCGCTGGGTTTCGGAGCGCCTTCATGCTATATCTTCCCTATTAAGAAACTGGCGGAGCCTATTATGGCATATTGGCTATTCAAAACTGAACCAGACACCTTTTCTATTGACACACTCCGAACACAAAACACCTCATGTTGGGAAGGAGTACGTAATTATCAGGCGCGTAACATGATGCGTGATCAGGTCAAACTCGGTGACTTGGTGCTGATCTATCACTCATCTTGTAAGAAAGTGGGAGTGGCAGGGATTGCGAAAGTGGTCAAGGAGTCATACCCCGACCATTTCTCATTTGATCCTGAAAGTGACTATTACGACCCGAAATCAACGCCGGATAACCCACGCTGGTTTATGGTTGATATCGAATTTGTGCGTAAGACCGAACGTTTGATCCCATTGTCTGTGATGAAAGCGATGCTAGAACTAGAAAATATGCCGTTGGTGAAAAGGGGCAATCGGCTGTCTATCATGCCAGTCACTGAGCAAGAGTGGGCAGCGATTTTAGATAAAGAAAAATTGCCTAGCCAAAGATAACTGCGATAACAAAACAGGCTGCACAATGCAGCCTGTATTGAATTGATAGCGATAGCCGCTATTTAAAAAAGATTATCGTGCAGGTAGTGAGCCACAGCATCATCTTCATTGCTGCCAATCACTTCATTGTTTGGTAGCGCTTCTTTCACTTTATGGTGCGAGGTGCCCATCACTAACCCTTTTCCTGCCATTTCTAGCATCTCTGCATCATTCATCCCGTCACCAAAGGCGATACAGTTCTCTAGGTTCAGATCTAACGATTTTGCGACGGCTTCAAGCGCGTGGCCTTTTGACACTTCAGCAGCCATGACTTCAAGGCACCAAGGTGTTGAGAAAGCAATGTTGAGTTGATCACCAAACTTTTCACGTAGTTTGTTTTCGAACGTCACAAGATGGTCGTGGTCTTGATCTGGGTGAGTGAAGAAGATTTTCGCAATGCCATCATTTGGCGCTGACGCTGCGTTAAAGCGTTTATAGCTAAAGCCAGATTCACTGTGGAATTTAGCTAGCATTTCATCTTCTCGATCGAGTAACCAATCTTCGTTTTGATACATGTGGATAAAAATGCCTGGATCTTCGCTGATCACATCGATCACTGGCTGGACTAATTCTTCAGGGACATTCTTGCTGTACATCAGTTGATCATTTTGGTCATGAACACGCGCGCCATTAGAGGTAATCATATAAGCGGGAATACCGGCGATCTCACGGATACCAGCAACATCGACATGGTGACGACCCGTGGCAAAGACAAAGGTGAAGCCTTTTTCATGCAGCGCTTTCAGGGTTTGTTTTGAAAACTCGCTCAGCTGGTGGTTTGGTGCGAGTAAAGTGCCATCGAGATCGGAGGCTACAATGTGAAAAGGAGTATCTTTGCGTGCTTCGGTCATATCACCCTCATATGTACAACATGAATTACCTAATAAGGTAGAGGGCCCAGTTTACTTGAACATAAAGGGGAAAAAGAGGGTAAAGATCACCCTCTAGTATTTCCTATTTTAGTACTGCTCGAAAAAGGTCAGGGTGGTATCTAGGGCTTGGTTGCGATACTCATCTTTTTCAAACAACAGTTCATGTTTCGCGCCATGTACTATTTTAAAGGCACACTGAGTGTTGGTCCGAGCAAGTTTCTTGATAAATTGGATTTGCGCTTGATTAGACACGATTTGATCTTCGCCTGCCTGCATGACCAATAAAGGGACTTTTAAGTGGCGAGTCATTAGATAACATTGTTTACAGGCCATCAGCCCTTGCCATACCCAACGCGTACTTGCGCCGCCAATCTTGAGCTCAGGTTGTTGCTCATAGAGATCGCGGAACCAGTGATAGCGAACATCACTTTGGCTGAGAAAGTTACCTTCAAACGGTTTAGGAAAATAAGCCACTTGGCCGGGAGCAAATGTTGGTTTGGGATAAATAGCCGTTAACAACTGGCCTAAAATTGTCGCAATCGGTTTTAGGTGCCAAGGGAGATCGACGCCATACATAGGCGCACTGAGCGAAACCGCATCAAATGGGTAGTCATAACTTTGAAGGTAGCGCGTGGCAATATTGCCGCCCATGGAGTGACCCAACAGATAACGCTTTTGGTATTGGTCCAAATTGAAATGGTGCAGCAACTTGTCTAAGTCTTTGACGTAGTCGTCGAATTCTTCCACATAGCCCATCTGCTTGTCTTCAATCAGGCGGTCAGACAAACCTTGGCCGCGATGATCGTAAGAATAAATATCGTAACCTTGGCGGAACAGGTCGTAAAACAGCTCTTGATACTTTGCGCAGCACTCAATGCGTCCGTTGACCACAACAATTGCTTTGGTGTGTTCTGGAGCGCTGAGTTTAATCCAGTACAGAGCGGTTTTGTCGAACGATTTTATATAGTCTTCCTCTCTAGACTCCCATAATTTAGCAATATTGCTATTGATTGCTTGCTCAAAATTGGACTCTTGAGTATAAGAAGGAGTAATGTTGAAGCTTGAATCATTCATGGTTGTTAAGCGCCTGATTACGATTTCATTTTTGCGACAGATTTAGATTATGTGTCTCTAGCTGCATTTAGTCGAGGGGAAATACGATGGATATGCATGTTTGGCTTGCTTATGTAGTCACAGCGATTGTTTTTAGCTTAGCTCCGGGGTCTGGTACGGTGAACTCAATCAGTAATGGCTTGAGTTATGGTACGCGACGCTCATTGGCGGCTATTGCCGGTCTACAGATAGGTCTGACTATCCATATTATGCTCGTTGGCGCGGGGATTGGCGCTCTGGTTGCTCAGTCTGCATTCGCCTTTAGTGTGATTAAGTGGGTGGGTGCCGCTTACTTAGTATGGCTTGGTATTCAGAAGTGGCGCGATCACTCTAGCTTAGCAGCCACGGAAGCGACTCAGCACCTATCGAGCATGAGTTTGATGCGCAAAGCGGTACTGATCAATCTGACTAACCCTAAATCGATAGTGTTTTTGGTCGCGCTGTTCCCTCAGTTTCTGGACCCAGCAAAAGATCAGTTAACTCAGCTTCTCGTGCTTGGAGTGACAACCGTGATCATTGATGCGTTTGTTATGTTAGGTTACACCAGTCTTGCGGCGCAGATGGGACGTTTTATTCGTTCAGATAAGATTATGTCGCGTATCAACAAAGTTTTTGGCTCTATGTTTATGGGTTGTGGTGCTTTATTGGCAGCAGCGAAGGCGTAATTCACCATCATGCAAAAACGGATGAGAGACACCTATGTGGCTCGCCAACCTATACTTAATGCCAAGCGGCAAACCTTAGGGTATGAGTTGCTTTTTCGCGACGGTGAGAACAACGCATACCCTGCGCATGTTGAATCCAATCGGGCGACATACCGCCTGATTGTTGAGAACTTTCTTTCCATAGGCACCAATCCAGCCTTGGCGACCTCACGCTGTTTTATCAACTTTCCTCACTCTAGTTTAGTGCGTCTGTTGCCTCTCTCTTTGCCTAAAGAACAAATCGTCGTTGAAGTGTTGGAAACCTGCACACCCAATGACGAGTTGTTTGCAGCAATCAAGCAGATTCACGCTAATGGCTACTTAATTGCACTGGATGATTTTGTTTATAAGCCAGAGTGGGAACGATTTCTGCCCTATGTGCAAATAGTCAAAATCGATATTATGGCGACGGGGCTGGAAGAGTCTTGTGCTTTGGTTAAGGAACGTTTAGCCAAGGGAGTAAAGCGTAAGTTCCTCGCAGAGCGAGTCGAAACTGAGGAAGAGTTTATTGCCACGCGCTCAGCGGGTTTCAGCTTTTTTCAGGGCTACTTTTTCAGCAAACCACAACTCGTCCGCCAACGCTACGTCAGCCCTCAACACGCCATCGCGATGGAGCTGTTTAAAGAGGTGTGTCAGCCGGAAGTGGATTTTGAAAAGGTTGAGCGAATTGTCGCTCGTGATGTTGCGCTGTCGTACAAGCTACTGCGCTTCGTTAATACCATGTCGAATCGCATTGAAGTGCCTATCTCTTCTTTCCGTCAGGCCTTGGTATACCTTGGTCAAGATAAGCTTAAAATCTTCGTCTCTTTAGCGGTGGCCTCGTTCGTTTCCGCCAACAAGCCGAAAGAAATCTATACCTTATGTCTGCAGCGAGCCCAGTTTTTCTTGCTGATGGCGAATGACAATCCTTTCAACCAATTCCGCGAACAAGCCTTCCTGATTGGGTTACTGTCTTTGTTGGATTCTATGTTGGATATGTCCCTTAAAGACTTGGTGGAGCAACTCCCTTTAGCGGCGGCAATCAAGGTCGCTTTGTTAGAGAGGCAAGGTCCTTTTGGCGACCTTCTCAGATTGGAAGAGTGCTACGAAAGCGCAGACTGGCAGGGGATGGAAGCCGCGTGTGATCAGTTGAATCTATCACTCAATGAAGTTATGCCGCGTATCTCTCAGGCTCAGCGCTGGAGCCAAGATCTCAACACCATCGTTTAGCTCCTTTATTTAGCTTTTATGACAATGCATATGTCAGGCTTGATCTAAGCTCATTTTTAAATAAATATATACGCATATCCATATATGAGTATGTTTTATGTTACCTCACCAATTCTTTAAGTTGTTGTCTGATGAAACCCGAGTTCGCTGCTTGATGTTGATTATGCGCGAAGAGTGTTTGTGTGTAGGTGAATTGACCGAAGCGCTGCAAGAGAGCCAACCGAAAATTTCTCGTCATCTGGCTCAGCTACGCTCAAATGGCATTTTGGTTGATGTCCGTCAGGGGCAGTGGGTGTTCTACCGTTTAGCTGCTGATTTACCGGGATGGATGAAAAAATTGATAGATGATCTTGTTGCTTCTAACTGCCTTAAAACAGAGTACCAACAAGATATTGAACGACTTCATGCAATTCAGGCTCGACCTGTTTGCTGTCAGTAATTAAGTAACAAAAGAGATAGAGTTATGGCAATTAAAGTAGGTATTAACGGTTTCGGTCGCATCGGACGTTTAGCGCTTCGCGCGGCTTTTGATTGGCAAGAGCTAGAGTTTGTCCAGATTAATGACGTAGCGGGTGATGCTGCGACGCTCGCACACCTGTTAGAGTTCGACTCAGTACAAGGCCGCTGGCACCATGAAGTGAAAGCCGAAGGCAACCAAATCTTAATCAATGGTCAGGTTATCAATACTACGCAAGAGAAAGATATCGATGCGATTGACTGGTCTGGCTGTGACGTAGTGATTGAAGCGACAGGTGTGCATCGTAAAACTTCATTCCTAAACAAGTACCTAGCTCAAGGTGTTAAGCGTGTTGTCGTATCGGCACCCGTCAAAGAACAAGGCATCGCGAATATTGTCGTTGGCGTAAATGACGAGATATTCGACCCAGCGGTTCACCAGATTGTAACTGCCGCCTCTTGTACCACTAACTGTATCGCTCCGGTTGTTAAAGTCATCAACGAGAAGCTAGGTATTGAGAACGCTTCGTTCACCACTATTCATGATTTAACTAACACACAAACCATTCTTGATGCGCCGCATAAAGATCTGCGTCGTGCGCGTGCTTGCGGTATGAGCTTAATTCCAACCACGACGGGCAGTGCGAAAGCGATTGTTGAGATTTTCCCAGAACTCGAAAATCGCATTAACGGCCATGCTGTACGTGTACCTCTGGCGAACGCTTCTCTTACCGACATCATCTTTGAAGTGAAGCAAGATACCACCGCAGAAGAGGTGAACGCGTTACTTAAAGAAGCTTCACAAGGTGAACTGAAAGGCATTCTCGGCTTTGAAGAGCGCCCATTGGTGTCGATTGACTACAAAGGTGACCAACGCTCTACGATTGTTGATGCGTTATCCACCATGTTGGTGGGTAAGCGTATGGTGAAAATCTACGCTTGGTATGACAACGAGATGGGTTATGCAACCCGTACGGCTGAGTTAGTCCGTACCGTTGGCTTGGCATAATACTCCTCATACTGAAGCGGCAACTCCAGTTATTTTGAATATTGGTTTAAAAATTTTTTAAGAGATTGATGACGATGACACATCCAACCTGGCAGCTCGATGTTGAAAATGGTGCGTTAGTACTTACTCCTTGTCCTGGTACTAAAGGCATTGAACTAGAGGCTTCTCTTGCGCAGTTAAAAGAGCAAGGCGTAGAAGCGATTGTGACCGCTTTAGACGATGCAGAGCTTGCAAGTAAAGATGTCTCTGAGCTTGGGGCTAAAGCGCAGCAACTTGGTATGCAGTGGTTCCAAATTGAGATTGAAGATGATTGCGCTCCAGGTGCTGAGTTTGCCGCTAAGTGGCAAGCCGCTAGCTCGGAGCTGCACAAAATCGTTGATAACGGCGGTAAAGTAGCGATGCACTGTATGGGTGGCTCAGGTCGTACGGGGCTTTTTGCGGCTCACCTATTGCTAGAGAAGCAGTGGAAACTGGAAGATATTGTGTGTGAAGTTCAAGCGCTGCGCCCAGGTGCCTTTACTAAACCAGTCCAAGTTGAGTACATCACCGCAGTAGCGGCCAAATAGTTGGGTCGAGAGCTTTTGGATCATAGGTGTCCAAAAGCTCTATCCGCTGTAACTAGTCGAGGATTTCACCTATGTTCTCTAATCTCAGCAAAAGTGTCCGTCAGTACATGCTGGTGACGTTCAATTACTGGAACTTCACCATTACTGACGGTGCTCTGCGTATGCTGGTGGTGCTGTATTTCTATGACTTAGGTTATAGCTCGCTAGAGATTGCTTCACTGTTCCTTTTCTATGAATTTTTTGGTGTCGTGACCAATTTGATTGGTGGCTGGCTTGGCGCGAGGTTGGGTCTCAATAAGACCATGAACCTCGGTTTGGGAATGCAGATCGTGGCGTTGACTATGTTAGCAGTGCCACATGCTTGGCTGACTATACCTTGGGTTATGGCCGCTCAAGCCCTGTCTGGTATCGCTAAAGATCTCAACAAGATGAGCGCCAAGAGCTCAATCAAAACCTTAGTTCCGGATGAACAGCAGGGTGCGTTGTACAAATGGATAGCGATCTTAACGGGCTCTAAGAATGCTCTTAAAGGTGCGGGCTTCTTTGTCGGTGGTTTTCTGCTTTCCACCATTGGATTCAAATATGCAGTGTTGACTATGGCTGGAGTGCTGACTCTAGTGTTTATCGGCAGTATGTTGAGCTTAGAAGCTGATTTAGGTAAAGCGAAAAGCAAACCTAAGTTTAAGCAGATATTCTCCAAATCGGAGTCGATCAATATCCTTTCCGCTGCACGAATGTTCCTATTTGGTGCGCGTGATGTGTGGTTTGTGATTGCACTGCCCATCTACCTTGGCAGTGTATTTGGTTGGGATCACTCATGGGTAGGTGGTTTCCTTGCTGTTTGGACGATTGCCTACGGCTTTGTCCAAGGTATCGCCCCTAAGATCACGGGTAAGGCTCAAGGTAAAGTGCCGGATGGCCATGCCGCTATGCTATGGGCGGGTGGGCTTGCTATTGTCACGGCGGGTGTCGCCTATGCTGTACAAGTTGGTTGGCAGCCACAATTAGTTATTGTTGGAGGCTTGATGGTTTTCGGTGCTATTTTTGCCGTCAACTCTTCGCTGCACTCTTATCTGATCGTCAGCTATGCAAAAGGCGATGGTGTATCGCTTGATGTCGGTTTCTACTATATGGCTAATGCGATGGGGCGTTTGATTGGTACTATCCTTTCAGGGTTTGTGTTCCAGATGGCCGGTTTAGCTGCGTGCTTGTGGGTCTCTTTTGCTTTCCTTGCTTTGACGACCGTCATTTCGATTAAGCTACCTAAGATTAAACAAATCGCGACAGCGTAGAAATTTCCCACTGTTTCATGACTAAAAGCTGACCAAGGTAATACTTAGGTCAGCTTTTTTATTGCTATATTCAATAGGTTATTAGTACAAGGGGAGTGGCATGAGAGAAAGAGTTCTGTTTTTTGACTTACTGCGATGCGTAGCTGCGGTTGCGGTGATTGCGATTCACGTTCTTGCTCCGTACCGCCACGAACTTGGGCAGATCCCTTTTGGCGAGTGGGCCACTGCGGTAGGCGTGAATAGCGTCAGCCGTTGGGCGGTGCCAGTATTTATCCTTATTACAGGCGCTTTGATGCTCAGCGATACACGCCCCTTCGATGCTAAATATTATGTCAAAAGGCGCTTGGGTAAAGTCCTTGTTCCATTCTTAGTTTGGTCATTGTTCTACGCTTATCTATCAGGTTGGAGCATCAACGGCTTTGATGCTTTGGAGGCTAAACAGGTACTCGCTGATAGCGCGACCCATGCGACTTATTACCACCTAGGGTTCTTCTATTATTTTATCCCACTTTATTTTGTGATTCCGTTTTTCCAATATGTGGTTAGGCAATATGGCGATAGCGCTCTATATGCCTTTGTCGCTATTTGGTTAGCGACGAGCTTACTGTTTTTACTAAGAGTTGATGGGCCTTGGAGTCATGAACTATGGCTATACAGTGGCTATCTTCCGCTTGGATACTTGTTGTATCAGCGAGTGCCACTCACTAAGTCTTATGTTGCCCTATTTACGTTACTTGGGGCAGCGGCACTATTTACTACCGGTTATATGGTGATCACTGACAGTATCGCGGCGCAGGAGTACACAGTCGGCCGATGGCTTTCGTATAAGACACTCAATGTTATTCTTGCGGCGAGTATGATTTTTATGCTTTGTCGTTACTTTGGCGAAGGGCTTTCACAAAAGTCTAATCAGGTGATTGGATTTATCAGCAAAAACAGCCTAGGTATCTATATTCTGCATCCGATTTTTCTCTGGCCAATGAAAGAGCTTGGCTGGCATCAAGGCCATCCGGCTTGGATCATTCCGCTATGGATAGTGTTAAGCGGTGCAGGAGCATTGGCTTTAAGTTGGTTGCTTTCTCAATCTTCTCGTACGCGCTGGTTATTGCCTTAGCGCTTCATGGCGAAGTGAAGAAACTTGTCTCCTTGGTAGGTTAGAGTACCTTGATCGCCTGGGTTTAGAGCGTGGAAATAGTGGATGCCTACCTGAAACTCACGCTTTGGCCCAATACGACCTTTCTGGACATAAATCCAATACTCTTGGTCATCTTGGCCTGGCTCGGCATCTTCGACCGCAATAGACTGCTTGTCGAGGACGGTAACTTCCGCGGTCTGTTCAGGTGCGTTTTCACCTTGAATGTGTTTACGATAGAAATGAACGAACGCCCAACCACTCGCCAAGGCGAAGATCACGATAAAAGCAAACAGTAATGGTAGTGACATGGTGGGGTCTCTCTTTCTCTCATCTCCTTATAGTTTATCGACATTCTATATAATGTGTTGGGCACGGCTCTTGCTATAAAAACAAAGTGATCAATAGCGTTAGAATCTTCGAGGCATATCACACACTAATAAGCGGCATGACGACGCATTTCTGGTTAGCTATTGATTCTTTTACACAAATTTACTTGAAACTTGCACAAAAAGTGGGACAGTAGATAGAAGAAAGATCAAACACCCCCTAAACTTAATAGCGATGGAGGGAAACTATGTCTGATATTGAAAAAGTGGTCACTCGAACACGTAGACTCGAGAAGCTCCTCCGAACGCAATATCATGCTGACGGTAAGGGAATGCATCAGCTTATTACCAGTTGTGAAGAGCGTTTGCCTCATGATGTGATTGATAAGCTGAGATATATCGCGACCATTCGTAACAAGGTGGTGCACGAAGAAGATTTTAAGCTCGATAGCCGTAGAGACTTTCTTACTGTGTGCGATGAATGTGAAAAAGAGCTCACACCAAGAAGCAGTCGATTCATTTGGAGAGCAGCAATTACCTTGATGACGCTAATAACCTTGGCGGCATTACTCTTTTATTATGCGCATTGGGATATTTTATCGAAGCATTTATAGCTTAAGCTTTAAAAATGGCACTTTTTATAAGTGCCATTTGTTTAACCAATTGGCTAACTTTTGGTAGATAAATGAGTGCTAAATCACCAGAAAGTGAAAAGGGACGCAATTGCGTCCCTTTTTTATTTTGTCTATTTTTCTTAGTACATCATCGGCAGTGTCATTAGACCAACGACTACTGCGATCATTACAAGTCCTTGTTTTTGTGAAGAAGAAATCATAGCACTGCTCCTTAAATTTGATGTTTTACGATATATTTTAAAGAATAGCAGCTTTTTGATGGTTAGATCAAGTAATTTAATGACTAAGCCTTAAAAAAGTAACTTTTCTTACTTTGATTAGGGCGTTTTGTCGTAACTATTTTGATTTTTAATGATGGGCTTTCTGTGTAAAAACTAGACTTTAGCCACTTGGCTATGATTATAAGTTGTTGTTTTTATATGTTTTTTCTTGTGTTTCAAACTTGTTGCTCTGCTAATTTTGTCGGTTTTGAATGCTTGGATCTTCTTGGGTTGGATGAGTGTCAATTTACAGTTTTACGACTTAATTCTGGCGTCATTTTAAATAAAGAGGTGTTGAAAAATGCCCTGAGTGCTCTTAGTTCAACTCTTAAAGTGCAAAGTGAAACTTTTCTCATCGCGATTTTGTTTGTAACTTATTGTTTATACTGGTTTATATTTCTTAACTGAGTGGTAGTGCATAGAATTGTGGTAATTTTGCCAGTTTGGTTAGCTAGGAATGAGCTAGGTTCTAAACAATAAATCATTATGAGCAGGTTGGTCCAAGTTGGTGCTTGGCTAGAATATCTTAGGGCTAGCTCTAGAGAGGTATTAGTATTATCGAGATCCAAGTTTTGCCTTTTGGCGGTAGACATCTATGACTCTCTGCCTACACTAGCAGCTCATTTTTATTGAGGTGTTCGAATGTGGAGCTGGCTATCTGTTGCCCTTTCTGGGTATATCAGTATTTCCGCTAATGAAAGTAATCACATAAGACAAGCAGCGATGTTTAAAACGATGTCGCTACTGATGCTACTCGTGATGCTCTGGAGCCAACAAGGGCTTGTAGGAGCGGCCGCTTGGTGGGTATCACTCGGTCTTATCATTTCAATGTTTGCTGATGGACTCTACATCTTTAAAAAACACCTTAAGCTCTGCTTTGCTGGTTTTATTGCTGCGCAGCTTTGCTACAGCGCATCGTTTTGGTTCAAGCTTTCTGGCGAGATTGTTTGGTGGCTGCCAGCGATGTTGCTCGGTATAGGCGTGGTGAGTTTTTTCTTACTGCTGCCTAAAATAGACCGATTGATTTTTCCTGTAGTAATGATGGGCATTGTCTTGCTGCAACTAAACTGGGCGGCAGGGGAAGTGTGGTTAATTAATGGTGGTCTTGCTAGCCTTGCTGGGTTTATTGGTTCTATTACCTTAACGTTCTCAGCCGCTTTGTTAGCCATTCATGATTACCGACACTCTATAGTTAAAGGCCGTTATCTTATATCTGGTAGCTACCTACTCGCGCACTCTTTAATTACTGCGTCACTGATTATCTAAAATCAAAGAAACTTTTCTTATTGAAGGTATCCTCAATACAAACACATTATTGAGGATGGTTCATGTCAACTGAAATTCATGCCCATAACGTTCTAAACTTGCTAAGAGAACGTCCGATGTCTAAGCCAGAGCTAGAACAGGCGGTAAGTGAAGCATTTGGTGAGCAAGCGCGTTTTCGTACTTGTAAGTGCAATGGCTTCAACCTTGATAGCTTGCTTGAGTTCTTCATTGAGCGCGAAAAAGTGATCGTTAAGGATGGAATTTGGAGTGTGAATGCTGAGCGAGTGTGTAGCCACTAGGTTATAGGTTAGCCAACTCCTTGCTTGTGTCGATACTCATTTTATTGGCAAGATAAATTGCATTGATGCCTCCAAATCCTTGAACGAGATTGCTATACTTCGCCGACTTTTTATGCGCTTAGATTTATCCCGTTTTTTGGAGGCTTTTTATGGACATACTTTCCGCAGCGACCATGTTGTTCTTAATCATGGATCCGCTTGGCAATCTTCCTATTGTCCTATCTATCCTGAAACACTTAGATCCTAAACGTAGACGTAAAGTCCTGGTTCGTGAGTTGTTCTTTGCCCTGGGCATCTTGCTGCTGTTCTTGTTCGCAGGTAAGAGCATTCTCAATTTCTTACATGTCCAGCCAGAAACGTTAAGTATCTCGGGTGGTATTATCCTGTTTATCATCGCCATTAAGATGATTTTCCCAAGCGGCGGTAGTATTACTGGCTTAGCAGCAGGTGAAGAGCCATTTATCGTTCCCATGGCGATCCCTATGATTGCTGGTCCGTCAGTGATTGCTGCGCTGCTGCTACTTTCTAGCCAACACCCAGATAACCTAGTCGAGTTATCAGCGGCGGTTCTTCTGGCTTGGGGCGTGACCTTCTTTATCTTAATGTTCTATAACTTCTTCCACCGTATATTGGGTGAGCGAGGTCTAAAAGCGGTAGAGCGCTTGATGGGATTACTACTGATTATGATCTCCACCCAGATGTTCCTAGATGGTGTGAAGGGTTATCTAGCCTAGGGCTGACAGAGACAAAAATGCCGCTTTCAACAGCGGCATTTTTTATTTTCTTAAGTCATGTACTTACGACGGATATCGAGTAGGGCGAAAATACCGAAGATAAGAATTGACCACTTCTCCCATCGAGTCATCTTAATCTTGTCGCCAAAGGCACCAATGAAAATAGCCATTTGTATGCCGTGCATGATAAATAGGAATGCAGTCATGATGTAAAGTGCAATGGCTGCTTTACCTGGGAAAGGCATGAAAAAATTAAGAATAAGAATAAACCAAACAAAACCAATCGCGGCTTTGGCTAACATAATAAGTGCTTTCATTTAAGGTTCCTTATTAGCTTTGTTGTCTTTCAAACAGTCTGAAGCTGACCTGGCCTGCGTGCTTTTCTCTATGCAGATGCCAGTGGGCAGGGATTCCGTCAAGGCTCAGCTCTTTTTCTGTTTCAACATAGATCATCGCATCTTCGGCTAACCAGCCATTTTTCTCAAGTAGGGAAATTGTTTCGTTAAGTAACCCTTTACGAAAAGGGGGATCAATGAACACGACATGATGCGGTGTTCCAGGTTGCTTCAGATAACTTAGCGCATCGGTGTTGTGGGCCTGAAGGTTGATTGCTTTCAATGCCGCGATGTTCTTTTTAATCTGATTGAACGCATTGGCATTGAGTTCAATTAAAGTCACCATTTCAGCTTGGCGAGAGGCAGCTTCAAAACCAAGTCCACCCGACCCCGCAAACAAATCTAAGCATTTAGCTCGAGGAATGTCCTGTGCTAGCCAGTTAAATAGTGTCTCTTTTACGCGATCGGTTGTCGGTCTTAATCCTTCAGCATCATGAACAGGGAGTTTACGTCCTCTCCATAAGCCGCTAATAATACGAACAAAGCCAGTTGAAGGCTTTTTTTGTGATGTGTTTTGCTGGCGACGTCTTACCATAGATTTTTTGACCGCTAATAAAGTGATACTATAGCCAGTCGCTCTGCTGTGAGCGCTAACATACAGCCCAAATTTGTTGATGACAAAGTGTATACCATCCCATAGGTAGTTAAAAACTTTTCACTGTGTTGTCATTTTTCTTTTCTGTGCGTGGATAATCCGTGCGGAAAAGAGTCTGAGTTAAAATAAGACGATCTAGGATAGCCCCAGATGACGGAAAAAAAGAAGCGCGGATTACTTTCTTGGCTTGGTTTCGGCGATGAAGAGCAAACCAAGCAACCCGCTGAAGAACAACAAAATACCATTGAAGATGCTGTCGAAGAGACACCAGTTGTTGACGAGCAAGTTGAACAATCTAAAACTGAACTAGCAGAAGCAGAAGCAGAAGCAGAAGCAGAAGCAGATGCAGAAGAGGTTGTTGAAGTTGTCGAGCAACCAACTGAGCCACGTGTCGTTGAACAAGAAAAACCGACAGAAAGCTTTTTCGCTCGCTTAAAACGCAGCTTGGCTCGTACTAAAGCCAATATTGGCGCAGGTTTCTTTGGCTTGTTTAAAGACAAGCAAATCGACGATGAGCTATTTGAAGAGCTGGAAGAGCAGTTGCTTATTGCTGATGTGGGTATGGATACTACGCTCAAGATCATCGATAACCTGACCGAGAAAGCGTCCCGCCAGGATCTTAAAGATGGTGAAGCTCTATACGGCTTGCTCAAAGAAGAGATGGCAGAGATCCTATCTAATGTTGAGAAGCCACTGGAAGTCGACACCTCTAAAACCCCTTACGTGATTCTTATGGTCGGTGTGAACGGGGTTGGTAAAACGACAACCATTGGTAAGCTAGCGAAACAGTTCCAAGCTGAAGGCAAAAAAGTCATGCTTGCTGCGGGTGATACGTTCCGTGCCGCGGCGGTTGAGCAGCTACAAGTTTGGGGTGAGCGAAACAATGTCCCTGTTGTCGCGCAGCATACTGGCGCAGATAGTGCTTCCGTTATCTATGATGCAATTGAATCAGCTAAAGCGAAAGGCGTTGATGTGGTCATCGCTGATACCGCGGGCCGCCTGCAGAACAAAGCGAACCTGATGGAAGAGCTGCGTAAGATCGTTCGTGTAATGCAGAAGGTCGATGGTTCTGCGCCGCATGAAATTATGCTGACTTTGGATGCAGGTACCGGTCAAAACGCTATCAGCCAAGCCAAGCTGTTTAGTGATGTCGCGCCGCTAACGGGTATTACCCTTACTAAGCTAGACGGCACAGCGAAAGGTGGCGTGATCTTCGCACTTGCCGATCAGTTCCAAATTCCAATTCGATACATTGGTGTGGGTGAAGGGATTGATGATCTGCGCCCATTTGAAACTCAAGAGTTTATTGATGCGCTGTTTAGCCGCGAAGACTAATCCCCGTCATATTTGAAGCAGCAGCGTTGTTGACGGCAACAATTTCGCCCTAATCAAATAGAGCACCTATGCTCATAGGGCTGAATGGATTTGTCGCCTAGCTGCAACTCCAACTATTTAGGGGATAAATACAATAGAGAAGTTCATAAGAGGGATTTCGGGTGATAAAATTTCAGCAAGTGAGTAAGGCTTATCGTGGTGGACGACAAGCCTTACAGAAGGTCGATTTTCATCTTCGTCGTGGTGAAATGGCTTTTCTTGGCGGACATTCAGGTGCCGGGAAAAGTACCCTGCTAAAGTTAATCTGTGCCATTGAGCGACCTACGGATGGCAAAATCAGCTTTAACGACCACGATATCACTCGAATTCCTAACAAGGATATCCCCTTCCTACGTCGCAATATCGGCATTGTGTTTCAGGATCATCGTTTGCTGATGGACCGAAGCGTGTTTGATAACGTCGCTTTGCCGATGCGGATTGAGTCAATCTCTGAGAACGAAATTAAGCGTCGTGTATCTGCGGCTCTGGATAAAACTGGGCTGTTAGACAAGGCGAAATGCTTGCCAAGCCAACTGTCTGGTGGTGAACAGCAGCGTGTCGGTATCGCGCGTGCTGTGGTTAATAGACCAACTTTACTATTAGCGGATGAGCCTACCGGTAATTTAGACCCAGAACTCTCTAGCCGGGTACTGAAGCTATTTGAAGAGTTTAACCGTGCTGGTGTCACCATCCTATTAGCAACGCACGATATTGGGTTAGTGAACACTCGCCCACAATACCGCCATCTAGAGCTAAACCAAGGTTTTTTGAGTGAGGTGGAAGATTATGGGCACTAATAAGCGTAACAAAAACGCCAACGCCTCTCGTGCTAAAAATCGCGTCAAGAAAGACAGCTTTTTCACGGTTCATTTCAAGCAAGCTAGACTTTCTCTCGCTGAATTTTGGCAGCGGCCACTGGGTAATATTCTTACTTTAGCGGTTATCTCGATGGCATTAGCCATGCCTTCTGCTTTGTACCTATTGGGTAAGAATATTTCTGCGGCTTCAACCAATGTCACTAGTCCGTCGCAAGTAAGTGCTTACATAGAAGAGCGCACACCTGAAGCCCGGATCATGGTGCTCAAAGATGAGCTAGAAACATCGCTTGATGTGGCTAAGGTTGAATACATCTCCCCGCAGCAAGGGCTAGACGACCTCAGCCAATACTCCGGCTTTGAACAGGCACTGAGCTTGTTAGACGATTACGCACTGCCTGGCGTATTGGTGATTACACTGAGTAAAGATGATAAACAAGCGATTAAACGTCTCGCTGAGCGCGTCGCTAATGAAGACGGTATTACCGATGTTCGCTTGGATGAAGATTGGTTAACAAGACTCGACGCGATCAAAAATCTGGTCAGTGGCATCGTGATTACCTTATCAGTATTAATGCTTGGCTCTGTGTTCTTAATTGTTGGCAACACATTACGCTTTAACGTGTTAGCTAATAAAGAAGAGATCCAAACTATGAAGCTGATAGGGGCGACCAATAGCTATATTCTTCGCCCATATTTGTACTCTGGTATGTGGTTTGGTCTGCTAGGTGCGATTACAGCGTGGGTTTTAACAGCGGTAATTACAGTTCTACTTAATAGCAGCGTAGAAAAGTTGGCGCTTCTGTATGATAGCCACTTCAGATTGGTGGGTCTAAGTTGGGATGAGTCTTTACTGCTGGTGATGCTAGGAACCTTCCTTGGCTGTTTAGCGGCAAAGGTTTCAGCGCAGCGTCATCTCAAAGAAATTGAACCTGTTTAATTGAACCGGATTATTTTGTTGTTGTCATACTATTGAAAAAAGTAGACGCTACCGTATACTTTTCCTCTTGTATAGACGAATTGTTTATGCATAATAACCTTCCCCTGCTTGAAACCTGTTCATTTTAGGTTCAAGATTGGTGGGCTAAAACATACTCCAGATCAGAGATTGATGAGGACTTGAATGACTAACCAAGCATACCCAATGGCTGTAGTGACACAAGATAGCTTAGACAGCTATATTCGTTCAGTGAACAGCTATCCAATGCTAACTCCTGAAGAGGAGCGTGGACTTGCAGAGCGTCTGCATTACGACGGTGAAATCGAGGCTGCAAAAGGCTTAATCCTTTCGCACCTGCGTTTCGTTGTACACGTTGCTCGTGGTTATTCAGGTTATGGCCTTCCAATGGCTGACCTTGTTCAAGAAGGTAACATTGGCTTGATGAAGGCTGTGAAGCGCTTCAACCCTGAAGTTGGTGTTCGTTTGGTTTCATTTGCAGTGCATTGGATCAAAGCAGAGATTCATGAGTACGTTCTGCGTAACTGGCGTATTGTGAAAATTGCGACCACCAAAGCGCAACGTAAATTGTTCTTCAATCTGCGTAAGTCGAAAAAGCGTCTAGGTTGGTTTAACAACGGTGAAGTTGAAACTGTTGCGCGTGAGTTAGGTGTTGAGCCTTCAGAAGTTCGTGAAATGGAATCTCGCTTGGCTGCGCAAGATGCGACATTTGAAATGCCAACCGATGATGATGACTCAAATGCTTCTTACACTGCACCTATGGTGTATTTAGAAGACAAGTCTTCTGATGTTGCCGACAATGTTGAAGCAGCAAACTGGGAAGCACACACTAACAACCGTTTGAGCTTAGCACTAAAGAGCTTAGATGAGCGTAGTCAACATATTGTTCGTTCACGTTGGTTAGATGATAATAAGTCGACGCTGCAAGAACTGGCAGAAACGTATAGCGTATCTGCAGAGCGAATTCGTCAGCTAGAAAAGAACGCGATGAAGAAATTGAAAGCGGCGGTTGGTGAATTCTAACCTCTGACTTTTCAAAAAGAATTTAGAAAGCCGAGATCATATGATCTCGGCTTTTTTATTGCTGATCATTTATTGAGTTATTTGGATGATTATAGATCGAGTTTGTCTCATCTTGCCTGTGGGTAACTCTGTGGTAAATTTCTTTGCTATCTGTCAGAAAGCGGGGTAGATAAAGGCATCTCGACCCATTGTTCCGTGGGGATAGTTTTACTTTTACACACAATAAAATAATGATCATCACTACATATAGTGGATCAAAAATCACCGAGATACTTTATCAACGCAATCCACAGATTTATCCACAGTTGGTGGATTTATGATCGCTGGTGGATAACCTTACTGCCCTCGTGTACTTGTTGACCACTGGATAGGTTACAATGGCGTTAGATAATTACGATATAAAAGAGAAAGTTCATGGATCAGTTTAAGCATATTGATGTGGGTAGTGCGCAAAGTCTTCTTGAGCAAGGAGAAGCGCGAATGGTGGATATTCGTGACCCTCAATCTTTTGCTGTGTCTCACGCCAAAGATGCCTTCCATTTGACCAACGATACGATCGTCACCTTTATGGACGACGTGGAGTTTGAACAACCTGTGTTGGTTATGTGTTATCACGGCATTAGCAGCCAAGGTGCTGCACAGTATTTGGTTAACCAAGGCTTTGAGCAGGTGTATAGTGTTGATGGCGGCTTTGAAGCATGGCAAAGAGCCGAACTTCCGACAGAATCCAACTTAGGATAGCTTTATGTATCGACTCATCTCCCTCAATAATCCACGTATGGCACAAGCATTTATCGACTATATGGCCTCGCGCCAGATAGATATTCAGATGATGCCGGAGGGAGAAGGGCAGTTTGCATTGTGGTTGACCGATAGTCAGCATCAAATAGAGGCGGAGTCAGAGCTGCAGCAGTTTTTATCCGACCCGAATGCCAACAAATATCAAGCGGCGTCATGGGATATGGCCGAAAGCCGCAAGAATCACTTTACCTATCAATCGCCAAGTATGTTAGCCATGATTAAGGCCAAAGCTGGGCCGATAACATTATCTGTTATGGTGATCTGTTTGGTGATTTTTACCATGCAGCAACTTGGCTCTGGTAAAGGGGTGTTTGCCGCTTTGCACTTCCCAGCATTTGCAGGACAAGAATGGCAACTTTGGCGCTGGGTAAGCCATGCCGTTCTTCACTTTTCTATCATGCATATCGCCTTTAACTTACTCTGGTGGTGGCAGCTTGGTGGTGATATTGAGCAAAGGCTCGGCTCGGGCAAATTACTGCAGTTGTTTGTAGTTTCTGCTGCGCTCTCAGGGGCGGGGCAATACTGGGTTGAAGGCGCTAACTTTGGCGGCTTATCTGGTGTGGTTTATGCACTGGTTGGCTACTTATGGATGTTGGGCTACAAAGCGCCACAACTTGGACTCAGTATGCCTAAACCTATGATAGGTTTTATGCTGGTGTGGTTGGTGCTTGGTTTTGTTCAGCCGTATATGGCGATTGCCAATACAGCCCATTTAGTTGGTCTGTTATCTGGTGTGGCTCTGGGTTTGTTCGATGCAAGCCGAGCGAAAAAGTAGCAATAAAAAAACGGCGCGATAAGCGCCGTTTGATTAGCTAGTACACATTACTGATACAAGTATTTGGTAAACAGTAAGTCAGCGATAATGGTTTTGCCTGTTTCGGGTAACAGCGTCGCGTTGAGCTGCTCAACTAAGGTCTTACGTAAATCTTCACGCCCCGCCAGGGAGGTAATGGTATCTTCTGACTGTTTACCAAGCAGTTCAATCACAGCGTCGCGAATTAATGGCTGGTGCAGTTCGATCACGCCAAGGTCCGCTTCATTAGCAACCATAATATCGATTCGAACTTGGATATAGCCAAGTTTCTTGCCTTTGGTATAGAAGTTGGTGGTGAGATCTGGCTCTAGCGTAAAGTAGGCAAGTTTCGGAGCACCTTCTTCTTCGGCTAAAACAGGTAGGCTGATAAGTAAACCCAAAGCGATAAATATTTGGGCTAGGTAACGTTTAATCATATTTATAACTTTTCTTTCTTCCAATCACGATACTCGAATCGCCTGAGTCTTGTTACAATAGAGCATCTATTTGTAATAAAAATGCGTTAAGCACTCATTGTAGTGGTTAACTTTTGAGATTGAAGCTTTATTGTACGCTGATAAGGCTACTTATTGAATATTAGTATGAATCAACCAACTGCGCTTTATTTATCTGCTCTTCGCCAAGTTGAATGGCAACAACCAGAGCATTTTAGCTTTCCTACGCAAAGTGCAAAAAAATGGCTGCTAGAACAGGGCTCGTTGTCACGTTTATTAGAGTCTTATTGCCAAACGTTAAGTGTCGACCTTCTGCATAATAAAGTGATTCGAGCTGAAAAGCTAAATACGCAGGAAATAGAACTGCTGGCACGAGAAGAATGCTTGTTGAGAAAGGTGGTGCTGAAAGGAGATGGAGAGCCGTGGGTATTGGGTCGAACCTTAATTCCGCACTCTTCAATGCAAGGCCAAGAGTATGATTTAGCTCGCCAAGGTGAAATACCGTTAGGCTTGACGGTGTTCAGTGCCAATGATGTTAAACGCGATGCTTTGCAAGTTGGTTTGGTTGAGTTGGATGGCAAGCAGCTGCTTGCGCGTCGTTCGCGACTATGGATGAATCGTAAACCTATGTTAGTGGCAGAGCTTTTTCTGCCGACCGCGCCAATTTATGCAAAGGAGAGCGTTTAAAATGACGGCAGATAAAGCAGTCGCTTACTGGCAGTTAATGCGCATGGATAAGCCGATTGGGACCTTATTATTGCTTTGGCCGACATTATGGGCGTTGATTATTGCAGCTGAGGGTGTACCGAGTTTAAAAGTTTTATTTGTTTTTGTTCTTGGCGTTATCTTTATGCGAGCGGCTGGATGCGTAATCAATGATTTTGCCGACCGTAAAGTTGATGGTCATGTAAAGCGCACTAAGCTACGCCCGTTACCATCAGGAAGAGTGACCTCTAAAGAAGCTATCGGGCTGTTTTTAGTCTTAGCGATCAGTTCGTTCCTACTTGTGCTGAGTATGAATGCGTTAACCATTCAGCTCTCATTTGTTGGCATCTTCCTCGCGTTCATTTACCCATTTATGAAGCGCTATACTCATCTGCCACAGCTGTTTCTTGGTCTCGCTTTTAGTTGGTCAATTCCTATGGCTTGGGCTGCCGAGGCGAACGAAGTCACCATGATGACATGGTTTATCTTTACTATTAATGCCCTATGGACTATCGCCTACGACACCCAATATGCCATGGTAGATAGGGATGATGACCTGAAAATTGGCATTAAATCGACGGCAATCTTGTTTGGTCGGTTAGATAAAATGGTGATTGGTGTCTTGCAGCTCGCCACTCTTGCCATGTTGATGTACGTCGGGATTTGGTTTGAGCTTGGTGCAAGCTACTACTGGAGCTTGCTGATTGCTGGCGCTTTATTTGTGTTTCAGCAGCATCTTATCCGACATCGAGAGCGAGACTTGTGCTTCAAGGCATTTCTCAATAACAACTATGTCGGCATGATTGTCACCATAGGCTTGTTTATTGCTTTCTGGTAAACAAAAAGGGCATCCATTGGATGCCCTTTTTCGTACTTAGTTGGTTTTATTTAGTCCCAGTCGCCTGACAGATACTTTCTTTGATGGTTAGGCGAACTTCTGGGTAGAGCATAGAGTAAAGCAGGTTGGCTAATTCTGTGCTCTTATCACTATCGCAGTTACCGTCATTGTCGAGGTAAGCTTGTTGTTTCAATGCCGTAAACAGTGCAGAGAAAACGCCCTTATCAAAGAACTCTGGGGCATTAATGCCATGTAAACGACCTAAGCGTTGCGCGATATCTTGGCTCTTAAGCTCTAAGTCGGCTTTACCCAGCTCTGGGTTTGCCACTAACAGGTTAAGTGCAATCGCATAGCGTTGCAGTGTTTCGGTAATGGTGCGACCAAGCAGAACCAAGACTTGGTTGTTCGCTTGGTTAATCGCCACATTTTGCTCGCTATCGATGGTCACTAAGCCTTGGTGAGCGATCTCTTCGATGTACGCCTCAGTCAGTTCACCGAGCTTCTCTTCCTCAATACTTAAGAACAGCTCTTGTTTTAAGAATGGATAAACGAGAGCCACATTTTGCTTGATCTGCTCTAATGACAACTGCTGATGGCGAACCAACATTTGAGCGATTAATGACGGCAGCGCCAATAAATGGATGATGTTGTTGCGGTAGTAAGTCATTAGAATCGATTGATTTCGATCCAGCGAGACAATTTCACCCATGCTGTCTGTTTCGATAAGGAACTTATCCAATGTCTCGGCATGTTTGACCAACGCTTGTGCATCATCTTCAGGCACCGTGTAGGTTGAAGAGTAAGGCACATTCTTAAGGATCGATAAGTAACAATCGATCTGATTGACTAAGCTATCGCGGGACAAAGCACGTTGGCGTGAAGCGAGCAGGGCGGTTGCACATAATGTGAGTGCGTTAGTCGCAGCCGCATCGTTAATGTGTGTCATCATCTTGGTGGCTAAGCCATTGACTACTGGGTTGAGCCATTGTGGTTTAGTTGCACCCATAGGATCGATATCTTTAGTCCACTCTGGTGCATGCTCGTTCAGATATTGGTTCAGTGGAATCGGCTCACCGAAGTTAACGTACCCTTGGCCGAAGTTGCGTAGCTTGCGAATCGTGCGCAGCACTAAGCCGGCATTTTCTTTTTCTTTGCGCTTACCACGTAGCTCTTTGGCGTAAGTCCCCACCTCCATAACATGCTCATAGCCGATGTAAACCGGAACCAGTGTTACTGGGCGATTTAGACCACGCAGCATGGCTTGGACTGTCATAGCTAGCATACCGGTTTTCGCTTGTAGTAAGCGGCCAGTGCGCGAACGTCCGCCTTCACTGAAGTATTCTACTGAGTAGCCTTTAGCAAACAGCTCTGCTAGGTACTCACGAAAGATAGTCGAGTACAGTTTATTGCCTTTAAAGCTACGGCGAATAAAGAACGCGCCACCACGGCGGAAGATAGGTCCCGCAGGGAAGAAGTTAAGGTTAATGCCTGCCGCAATGTGTGGAGGAACCATCCCTTCTCGGTAAAGCACGTAAGAAAGCAGCAAATAGTCCATATGGCTGCGGTGACAAGGCACGTAGACGATCTCGTGGCCATCTTGCGCCAGTTTACGTACCGTAGCGGCATTGGTGATATTCAAGCCTTGGTAAATACGATTCCACAACCAGCCGAGTAGGCGTTCGCCATTCTTTATCAAGGAGTAAGAGAAGTTTGCTGCAATCTCATCCATGATAGCGTGCGCTTCTTTGCGCACTTTTTCAATTGGCACACCTTTAGACTTTGCTTCGTCTTCGATAACTTTTTCAATCGCTTTTGATTTCATCAGACGATTAAATAGTGCTTGTCGACTTGGCAAATTTGGCCCTGAAGCGGCTAGCTTCTGACGAGAAAAGTGGATACGTGCCACGCGTGCCAACTTATGAGCAATCGAAGCATCGGTGCCATGTGAATCCGCCATGTAACGCAGAGAAACCACAGGGCTAATACGCACTAAACAGTCACGACCAGAGAGCAAAACAGCTTTGGCTTTTTGTGGACCGTTTAAAGACTGTAGATAAGGCTTTTGCTGCGATTCTTTACCTGGCTTACGTCCCCAAAGGACCGTTGCAGGGATCATTTGCACATCGAGTTCTGAATCAAACTTGTGCAGTTCAAGCAGATCAGAGAAAAGCGTCACTGATGTGCTAGGTACATCTTGATCGCTGTCCATTACGGTTTGGCGAGCAGAAGTAAAGACGTAGCGGTTAAGTGCTTTGCCGTTGATTTCGACTGGCTCTAGCGGGTCGGGTAAACCAAGTGCAATGACTTGTTTTTGCAGCGCGAGGAGATCAACAGCTGAGCGATATGGCAGAGCGTAAATAATGGGCTTGTTTATATCAATGCTATGATCTTCAATAGGATTTGAAGGAATTGTGGTCCCTTTAACTAACACTGACATAGGCAGTTTTAGTAAGGTGCGCGATAACATTCGTCCAGAAGACATAAGGTTCTTAGCCTCAAAAATAGATGGTTTGCATAAGCACATTTCCATTTCTCTAACTATAGAACTGGGAATGCGCCCAAGCGTGTATTTTTATAGCGGGCAAGGATAACAGAAACTGGTCGAACCTTTTACTTATTATTGATTAGGAAAACGTCAATTTTTAAGTCATCAAGCTATCGAGATAATTAATAAAGAGAAATTAACTTGCCAGACAAAACACTCCATGGATTTAAACGGATTAAAAACGCAACGCAGTACTCCTGCCAAGGTCTCAAGGCTGCATTTAAACATGAACCGGCCTTTCAAGAAGAAGTCGTGTTAGCCGCGATCATGATTCCGGCGGCTTTATTTATTGGTGACAGCCAGTGGGAGAGAATATTGCTGATCGCGACAGTGGTGTTGGTATTGATCGCTGAACTGTTTAATAGTGCGATTGAAGCAGTTGTTGACCGAGTTGGAACGGAGCACCACGAGCTTGCCGGACGGGCGAAAGATATTGGCTCGGCTGCTGTGATGGTGACCATGCTATTAACCGGTTATGTCTGGCTAGAGATCCTGTTTTTTTAACGCGATCGACGTGTAAATTGCTAACTCGCTAAAAAACAAGCAATTGGCTTTTCATTTGAACAATTACTGGATATACTCACAGTTAACTGTATAAAAAGACAGGTGACTTATGAAGCCGTTAACGCCCCGCCAACAACAAGTTTTTGATCTGATCAAAAGCAAAATCGAAGATACTGGTATGCCACCAACACGTGCTGAAATTGCACGCGAACTTGGCTTCCGTTCAGCAAATGCTGCTGAAGAACACCTTAAAGCCCTTGCACGTAAGCAAGCGATTGAAATTATTCCTGGTGCCTCTCGTGGAATCCGTATTCTACTTGAAGATGCTGCCAATGATGATGAAGGACTGCCTCTTATCGGCCAAGTTGCGGCGGGTGAGCCAATCCTTGCTCAGGAGCATGTCGAGACTCATTACCAAGTTGACCCGGGTATGTTCAAGCCTCAAGCTGACTTCTTACTGCGTGTAAATGGCGAAAGTATGAAAGACATCGGTATTATGGATGGCGACTTGCTTGCAGTGCATAAAACTCAAGATGTACGTGATGGTCAGGTTGTCGTTGCACGTGTTGACGATGACGTAACGGTTAAACGTCTAGAGCGTAAAGGTTCGACAGTACTGCTTCATGCTGAGAACGAAGAGTTTGAGCCAATTAAAGTGGATCTGACTAGTCAGCACCTAGCGATTGAAGGTCTAGCGGTAGGCATTATTCGCAACACAGATTGGATGTAACCGACTCTGTTTGAGATTCATTCTCACTTGTTGATTTTGTAACTGATATTCATTATCATCTTTACTCTGGCTACGGAAGGAAGATGATAATGGCCGTCGATCACACATCAGCTAAACATCGCTATCAAATCCCTGCTAATTTATTGCAACCATTATGGCTTCGTAGCCGAGAAAGTTTAGTTGATAATGGATTAGTCTACGACCCGATTGCAGCGCGTGCCTGTCAGCGCTGCCATTTAGCACCAGAATGTCTTTCTGGTGATATTGACCAAAAACAACTCCTTCACGTTACGCTTACTCAGCTGTGCGATCAGCAGGTTTCTGCTTTTATCAAACGTAATCCAGATGGTTGGATCGTCAATGTTGGTGCAGGGTTGGATACGCGTTTTTATCGTGTTGATAACGGCCGATGCAACTGGTTAGAACTCGATGTGACAGAAAATTTGCTCTGGCGTCAGAAACTGTTTCACAGTAGTGAGCGTTATCACCATGTTTGCGGTAGCGTTGATGATGTCAGTTGGTTAGAGCAGTTACCTATTCCAGAAAAAACGCCTGTGATGATAGTGTGTGAGCACGCTTTGCTTGATTGTAGTCAGCAGCAAGTGGCCAAATTCATTCAAGCGCTAGGTTGCCACTTTGACTCAGCACGAGCTTGCGTTGTATTAGCAGGCGATCTCAGTCATTCCAAGCTAGGGCAGAAAATGGGCGCGGGGCAATATGCTCACGGGTACAGCGCACCGGGCGATGCTATGTTAGGCTATTTACCTTGGGCACGCTGGGCGAAAACCTATTCTCCGCTTGATCGCGATTGTGGTCGCTGGAAACTATGGCAACGCTGGCTGACTAAGATGAACTTTTTAAAGCAAAGATTAACGCCGTTATTGGTTCAGCTTCGCTGGTAATCTCGTTACACTTGTCACTCAATTCTAGTCAGAGTGACAACGTGCAAATTCTTCAAACCCTTTCTAACCGCACTGTGCATAAGCAAGTCTTGTTGCTTGCTATTCCTATGGTGCTTTCCAACATCACAGTGCCATTACTTGGACTGGTGGATGCAGCAGTCATCGGTCACCTCGAACATGCGTGGTATCTGGGCGGTGTTGCGCTAGGCAGTACTATGATCAGCGTGACATTTTGGCTGCTAGGCTTTTTGCGTATGTCGACCACTGGGCTTGCTGCCCAATCTTATGGCGCAGAGAGCAAACATCAACTTGGGTTGGTCTTCACCCAAGGCATGACAATGGCTCTTGGTTTTGCTGCCGTTTTTCTTCTCTTCCATCAATCTATTGCGCAGTGGGTATTTAGCTTTAGTGACGCCAGTGAACAGGTAAAGCACTATGGCGCGCAGTACTTCGCTATCCGAGCTTGGAGTGCGCCTGCCGCCTTGGCTAATTTCGTCTTGCTCGGTTGGTTATTAGGTACGCAAAACGCCAAAGCACCGATGTGGATGGTGATCATCGCTAACGTGACCAACATCGTTCTCGACGTACTATTTGTGATCGGATTAGGTTGGAAAGTCGAGGGCGCGGCATTGGCTTCTGTGATTGCTGATTACACCGGAATGAGCTTTGGTCTTATTTGCGTATGGCGTAAATGGACCCGGGATAGCCTACCGCCAGTGTTGAACTTGATTAAAGACACCACCAACGGATTGAGTCGCTTTGTTAAGCTCAATCGAGATATCTTTCTACGTTCACTTTGCTTGCAAGCCACATTTACCTTTATGACCTTTCAAGGAGCGAGTTTCGGCGACGAAATCGTTGCTGCGAATGCTGTGTTGATGAGCTTTCTGATGATGATTTCTTACGGCATGGATGGATTCGCTTACGCGATGGAAGCCATGGTCGGTAAAGCCATTGGCGCGAAAGACCGAGAGCAGCTCAATCAATCGCTGATTGGTACTTTTTTCTGGAGCTTGGTCATCTGTGGATTACTGACTTTAGCATTTGGTCTGATGGGATCGAATCTGATCGGATTGATCACTGATATTGAGGCAGTTCATGTATTGGCGATGGAGTATTTGCCTTGGTTGATTGCCATGCCGCTAGTGTCGATGTGGTGCTTTCTATTTGATGGCATCTTTGTTGGTGCAACAAAAGGTAAAGAGATGCGCAACAGCATGTTCTTATCAACCTGTGCCTTTTTTTCGATTTTCTATTTATCGATGGATTTAGGTAATCACGCTCTGTGGCTAGCAATGTTGAGTTTCATGGCCATGCGCGGTTTAACCTTAGCGATAATCTTAACTCTCCAGTGGCGGAGAAACACTTTTCTCGCCTAAGTAAAAGATACCAGCCGAGTCAACGCACTCGGCTTTTTTAAATCTTCATTTACATTATTACGTATATGTAAAAATGATTTTCAAAAAGGTGGGATTATCAAATTTATATTAGCGCCTAAAATACTCAGCAACAAAACGACGCAGCGCAGTGTGAGTTCCTCAACTACGCTTATGACGTCCCTATATACATAAAATATAAAGGAAGCATCCAATGGCGCTTGAAATCAACCCTGGTCAAACTCACATTAAATCAAAAGCAATGGTGGCGTGGGCTGCTGGTGAACCACTTAAAATGGAAGAGGTTGATGTACAACTTCCTAAAGCTGGAGAAGTGCTAGTACGCATCGTAGCTACTGGTGTTTGTCACACTGACGCATTCACCCTATCTGGTGATGATCCAGAAGGTATCTTCCCTTCAATTCTGGGTCATGAAGGTGGCGGTATCGTCGAAATGGTTGGCGAAGGTGTCACTAGCGTTGAAGTTGGCGATCACGTAATCCCACTTTACACGGCAGAATGTGGCGAATGTAAGTTCTGTAAGTCGGGTAAAACTAACCTATGTCAGGCCGTTCGCGAAACCCAAGGTAAAGGTCTAATGCCAGACGGCACAAGCCGCTTCTCTATTAACGGTGAGACCATCTTCCACTACATGGGCTGCTCTACTTTCTCTGAGTACACGGTTCTTCCAGAGATCTCGCTAGCGAAAGTAAATAAAGAAGCTCCGCTTGAAGAAGTTTGTCTTCTAGGTTGTGGTGTCACAACTGGCATGGGAGCAGTGCTTAACACAGCAAAAGTAGAACAAGGCGACACTGTTGCGGTATTTGGTCTAGGTGGAATCGGCCTATCTGCCATCATTGGCGCGCGTATGGCGGGTGCAAGTCGTATCATTGGCGTTGATATCAACGAGAGTAAATTTGACCTAGCCAAACAACTGGGCGCAACAGATGTTATCAACCCACAGAAATTCGATAAGCCAATCCAAGAAGTTATCGTTGAAATGACAGACGGCGGTGTAGATTACTCATTTGAGTGTATCGGTAACGTTAATGTAATGCGTCAAGCACTTGAGTGTTGTCACAAAGGTTGGGGTGAATCAGTGATCATCGGTGTTGCCGGTGCTGGCCAAGAGATCTCAACTCGTCCATTCCAACTCGTAACTGGTCGTGTATGGCGTGGTAGCGCTTTCGGTGGTGTTAAAGGTCGTTCTGAGCTACCAGAAATCGTAAACCGTTACATGGCGGGTGAATTCGGTCTGCAAGAGTTCATTACTCATACTATGGGTCTGCAAGATGTAAATGAAGCGTTTGAGTTGATGCACAAAGGTGAATCAATCCGTACTGTTCTTCATATGGATAAGTAACTGAGCTAAATAGATAAACACAACGCCCTGATACAAGGGCGTTGTTGTCTTCTGAATTTTTAATCTGGGGTGGTTATGACCATTGAAAACGTAAGCCAAGCCAAAGTATTTGGTGGTTGGCACAAACAGTACACGCATGATTCTAACGTTCTAAACTGCAACATGCGTTTCGCAATTTTTTTGCCACCTAATGCGACCAAAGCCAAACCCGTTCCTGTGCTTTACTGGTTATCTGGTCTAACTTGCACCGACGAAAACTTTATGCAAAAGGCAGGGGCGTTTCGCCGGGCTGCTGAGTTAGGTATTGCCATCGTTGCGCCAGATACTAGCCCTAGAGGTGAAGAGGTCGCAGATGATGAAGGTTACGATCTAGGACAAGGTGCGGGGTTTTATCTTAATGCAACCCAAGAGCCTTGGTCTCGTCACTATCATATGTATGACTATGTCACCCAAGAGCTACCATCTTTGATTGAAGCTAACTTCCCAGTTTCGTCGATTAAGTCCATTGCAGGGCATAGTATGGGCGGACACGGCGCGCTGACTATAGGGCTGAAAAACTCACAGCAGTACCGCTCAATTTCTGCCTTTAGTCCGATCACTAATCCTATGCAGTGTCCTTGGGGGCAAAAAGCGTTTAATGCCTACCTGGGTAATGACTTTGAGGCTTGGCGAGAGTATGACGCCAGTGAGTTATTAAAGCAGGCGCAAGCAAAGCTGCCAATTTTAGTCGACCAAGGCGATGCGGATAACTTTCTGGTTGAGCAACTCAAACCACAAGCATTGATTGCCGCAGCGCAAACCCATGATTCTGACGTTGAAGTGAGAATGCAGTCAGGTTATGACCACAGCTACTATTTCATTTCGAGCTTTATTGATCAGCATCTTGAGTTTCATGCTACTTACCTGAATCAATAATTGATGAAACTAAAAAGCCGCAACTTAATTGAGTTGCGGCTTTTTTCTATTTAGCTGGTGGCTTATTTAAAACAAACGGTTAAGCCCATTAAGTGCAGCTACGCGATAAGCCTCTGCCATAGTTGGGTAGTTGAAAGTGGTGTTGACGAAATACTCGATGGTATTCGCTTCTCCTTTCTGTTCCATAATGGCTTGACCGATGTGGATGATTTCCGCCGCACGCTCACCAAAACAATGAATACCGAGGATCTCTTTCGTTTCGCGGTGGAAGAGAATCTTCAAACTACCAATATCTTTACCCGCGATCTGAGCGCGAGCTAAGTGTTTGAAAGAAGAGCGCCCAACTTCATACGGCACTTTTGCGGCTGTTAACTCTTGCTCTGTTTTGCCCACAGAACTGATCTCTGGAATGGTGTAGATGCCAGTTGGAATATCTTCAATAAGATTGCCGTCCGCTTTGCCTTTGGTGATCGCCTGAGCAACAAAGCGTCCTTGGTCATAAGCGGCACTTGCTAGGCTTGGGTAGCCAATTACGTCACCGACAGCATAAACATGTTCAACTTCGGTTTGATAGTTACCATCGACTTTTAATTGTCCACGAGAATCTGCCTCTAACCCAACCGCTGTGAGGTTCAGTTTATCTGTGTTGCCTGTACGCCCATTGGCGTAGAGGATACAGTCGGCACGCATTTTCTTACCGGATTCAAGATGAACAATGACACCATCTTCTGTTCCTTCAATCTTCTCAAATGTTTCATCGTTGCGAATCACAACGCCACTGTTCCAGAAGTGGTAAGACAAAGCATCTGACACTTCATTATCTAAGAAGGCAAGTAGGCGATCTCGGGTATTGATTAGGTCTGTTTTGACCCCTAAGCCGCGGAAAATCGATGCATACTCACAGCCGATAACACCTGCACCGTAAATGATGATATGACGAGGGTCGTGCTTAAGGCTCAGTATCGAGTCACTGTCATAAATACGCTCGTGCATAAAGTCGACATTGTCTGGTTGGTATGGGCGAGATCCTGTCGCGATAACAAAGCGGTCGGCGCTGTAGGTCTCTTCTGTGCCATCACTTTGCATCACGGCAATGGTATATTTATCGATAAAGCGAGCCGTACCAAAAATCAACGAGCATTGGTTGCGATCATAGAAGCCTTGACGAAGCCTCGTCTGCTTATCAATCACCGATTTGGCATGACCGAGAATGTTGGAAAACGTTGAATGTAGGCTAGTGTTGTTGTGACAAAACAGAGGGTTGTTATTGAACTCAATGATTCGGCTTACTGCGTGACGCAAAGCCTTTGAAGGGATGGTGCCCCAGTGAGTACAGCCACCACCGACACTGCTTTCCTTTTCTACAATGGCAACATTTAAGCCCGCTTTGGTTAATCCCATCGCTGCCCCTTCGCCTCCGGGACCACTACCAATAACGATTACATCAAAGTGGTTGCTCTGGGCCATAGTTTCTTCCTTGTTATAGATTCTTAACATTGCTTTAGCGAGATTTTAACTGATTCCGTTCGGGCGTACACCTAAAGCATACTAGACAGTCGGCGAGATCACGGAGAATCAAGCAAATAGATTAAAGGGTATGTCGTATGTCTCTTATTAGGGTGGAAAAGATTGAATTCTCAACTCAACTCGGTTTAATTGCCACTCGGTCAGCAAAGCACAAGATTATGGCTTATCTCCTTAAGGCAATCGTTGTATATTAATGGCTATCGAAGTTAGAAAAATAGAAAAATAACTATGAAATCCATGGGAATCCGTGCTCAGCAGAAAGAGAAAACGCGTCGCTCTTTGATTGATGCTGCATTCAGTCAGTTAAGTGCTGACCGAAGCTTTTCCAACCTGAGCTTGCGTGAAGTCGCACGAGAGGCGGGTATCGCTCCAACTTCATTCTATCGTCACTTTAAAGATATGGATGAACTAGGTTTGACCATGGTTGATGAAGGGGGCTTGTTGCTGCGTCAGCTAATGCGTCAAGCTCGCCAACGCATCGTCAAAGAGGGCAGTGTGATTCGCACTTCGGTAGAGACCTTTATGGAGTTTATCGAAAGTAGCCCCAACGTTTTCCGACTATTATTACGTGAACGTTCGGGAACCTCATTTGAATTTCGTACTGCCGTTGCTCGTGAGATGCAACACTTTGTCGCCGAGATGACAGAATACCTAATCAGTACTGGTATGGCCCGAGATGAAGCTTTCACTCAAGCAGAGGCGTCGGTCACATTGGTATTCAGCTCTGGCGCGGAAGCTTTAGATTTAAATCGACGTGAACGCGATGAACTTGCCGAACGTCTAATTATGCAATTGCGAATGATAGCCAAAGGGGCTTTCTGGTATCGCAAAGAACGTGAACGTAACCGATTAAAAGGTGGGATAGATTAATGTCGAATGAAACAAACCAAGTTAATCATGGTTCTGAGAAGAAAACACTGGTACTGGCTCTAATTGCGGGTATGTGTGGTGATGCTATGTTGTCATGGCTAACCATGAGTGATGTGCCTTTCTCAATTTTTCCACTGATTGCGCTTGTGCTGTCAGTGCAAGCACTTTACCGAGAGTACCTAAGTAACCCTGTGTCGGAAGATATTCCGCTAGTCGGTCTAGCGTGTTTCTTCGTCGGTGCATTTGGTCACTCAGCATTTGTTAAAGCTCAGTACCCAGATTCTGGCTCTAACATGCTAGCAATCTTTATTACGCTTGGTTTGCTGCTTTGGGTAGCGAAGAAGCTTGGCTTCCTAACAGCGCCAGCGAAGCCAAAAACTGAGTCGTAATGTCAGCTTAGTTAAAGGATACAAAAAACGAGCCTATTGGCTCGTTTTTTTATTTCGTACCTGCGGTTAAGCTTTACGTTCCAGTAGCACACCGGCTTCCATATGGTGGGTGTATGGGAACTGATCGAATAGAGCAAAGCGCGTCACCTTGTGAGTCTCGCACAGCACATCTAAGTTTTCTTTCAGTGTCTCTGGGTTGCACGAGATGTACATAATGCGCTCGTAGCCTTGCACCATCTTACAGGTATCGATATCCATACCTGCACGTGGTGGGTCAACGAAAATGGTATTGCAGTTGTAGCTCTTAAGGTCGACACCCGCATCCTGCAGGCGACGGAACTCGCGCTTGCCTTCAATCGCTTCAGTAAACTCCTCTGCTGAAAGGCGTAGGATCTGCACGTTATCAATCTTGTTGGCTGCAATATTGTATTGCGCTGATACAACAGAAGGTTTAGCCAGCTCTGTTGCGAGTACGCGATCAAAGTTTTGTGCCAGAGCAAGCGAGAAGTTTCCGTTACCACAATAAAGCTCAAGTAGATCACCCGTGCTGTCTTGAGTGCAGTCTACCGCCCACTCCAGCATCTTCTCGGCAACCTTACCATTTGGTTGAGTAAAGCTGTTTTCTACTTGCTGGTAAATGTATGGCTTACCGTTAACATCGAGCTTTTCAATCACGTAGTCGCGATCGAGAACAATCTTCATCTTGCGTGCGCGACCGATAATGTTGAGGTTAAAGCCTTCATCATTCAAACGTTGCTTTAACGCTTTCGCATTGTCAGTCCATTCCTCATCAAGCTGACGATGGTAAAGCAGCGACACTAAGATTTCTCCGCTTAGCGTAGAAAGGAAGTCAACTTGGAATAGCTTACGGCGCAATGAGTCATTGTCTTTCATTGCATCAACAAGCAATGGCATTAAGTCATTAATTAAACGGCTTGCCGCAGGGAACTGATCGACACGGTACTTCTCGCGAGTCTCTTGGTTGAACATGATGTAATAAAGGTCTTCACCTTCATGCCAAACGCGAAATTCTGCACGCATACGGTAGTGTTGCTCTGGAGATTCAAATACTTCCAACTCAGGTACTTGGTAAGGCGCGAACATCTCATTGAGACGGTCGATCTTCTCAGCCAGTTGTTCTTGGTAGCGTTGCGGGTTTACATCAAGAGTCGCCATGATTATTGCCTTAGGTTGGAACCTGTCGAGGTTGTATTTAATTTAAGAGCGCAGATTTTATTCAATCTCAGCGCTATGTCCAGTCTTGTCCCACCAATGCCTTAAAGATAGTGTGTAAATCGCACTTTGGTGGTGCAACTCGCTATATCATATAGATATAAATCCCAAATCTGCTCTGGACAAATAATCCATAGCTTAATAACATCTGCGCCTAGCTGGTGCTTTCTAGATGTATAGATGGCTGAAAAGGGAATCTGGTGTAAATCCAGAACTGACGCGCAGCGGTAAAAGAGAACGAAAACTCAAATGACACTGCATAGAGGACTATGTGGGAAGTCGAGTGAGTAGGTGGCAATGCCGAGCTCTTAAGTCCGAAGACCTGCCAGCAGCTGAGCAGTGGTACTGGAAGCAAGCGCTCCATGCTCGGTAGGACTTACGCGATTTAGGATTATAAAAATGAACCGATCTATTCTAGCGATTGCCGTGGCATCGCTACTTCCGCACGCCTCCCTTTCTTACGCCCAAGAAGCATCTTCTGATGAAACTATGGTGGTCACTGCAAACCGCTTTGAGCAGTCTGTAGATTCAGTACTAGCACCAGTGAGTGTTGTGACACGTGAAGAAATTGAACAACTTCAAGCGAAGAGCTTGATTGATGTACTGAAACGTTTACCTGGCATCGAATACCAACAGTATGGTGGGCGAGGTCAAAGTGCTTCAATTTTTATTCGCGGAACCAATAGTAACCACGCTCTTGTGCTCCTAGATGGTGTTCGTATCAACTCATCTGCTGGTGGAGTGACGCTTAACAAACTACCAATTGGTATTGTTGAAAGATTAGAGGTGCTACGTGGTCCACAAGCAGCTCGCTATGGCTCGGATGCGGTTGGTGGTGTTATCAATATTATTACTCGGGTCTCTGATGTTGAAGAACGTCAAAGTGTCAATGTTGGGGCCGGTAGTAACAATTACAAAGAAGCAAGTGGTTCAGTAAAAACAAAAATTTCTGATTCGTCGAGTTTAATGTTAGGTGGTGCTTTTGAGAGCTCGGATGGCTACGCGTTCAAACCTACGACCAATGATAGTTATGGATACGAAGGCAAAAACATTATTGCTGGGTACGAGAAAATAATTAACGATTCTCTAAAGGCCTATGTATCAGCACTATGGTTTGACAGTCATGCTGAGTATGATTCATTTGGTACCAAGAAAAACTCATTTACAGATAACCAGAACGTAGCAGCGACATTAGAATACAATTCTGGCGCACTTCAATCATCTATACTAGCAAATCATCAAGTTACTAAAAGCTATGACTATTCAAATAGTGAAGGTAAGAATGGTGCGAAAACGCAATCTATTGTTGATTTAACAACAGCTCAATGGGCGAACCTTTATCAACTAAATGAGACAACTTCACTCGGTGGTGGTATTGATTGGCGACGTGAGCACATGCGCGATGGCGCCCTTTATCAATACGGTACCAATGGAAAAAACGATTTTGCTGGTGAAACCCGTGATACTACAGGGCTCTATGCTTCTGGATCTCACTCGTTTGGGAAAGCTGTAGTTGAGGCAAATGCGCGTGTAGATAAGCATGATCGTTACGGTAACCAAAGTACTTGGTCTATCGCAGGGGGGTATCATTTAACAGAGCAATATCTTGTGAAAGCAAGCTATGGCACCGCATTTAAAGCGCCGAGTTATACTTCTCTTGGAGAAAACTCATCATTGAACCCCGAAGAGTCCAAAAATGCCGAAATTGGCTTCGTTGCAAGCTACGATACTTGGCGCTGGAATGCTTCGGTTTATGACAACAAGGTAGATAACTTAATCATTTGGTATCAAGATATTAGCTCACAAAATGTAGATGCTCGTATTCGAGGTATTGAGTTTGATGCTCAGTTTGAGACCGGCTTTCTTTCTCATAACCTAGTTCTAGAGTACAAGAAGCATGAAGACGAAAAAGGTGTTCAATTAGCTCGCCGTGCTAAAGAAAATGTGAAGTGGATTGGTCAGGCTTCGTTTGGTGATGTCGATGCTTCATTGACATATATGTACCTAGGCAAGCGCTTAAATCTACCTACTACAGTCAGCTCTAATGAAGAGTATCTGCCAGCCGTAAATCTGTGGGATCTAGCTATGACCTATTGGGTTTCAGATACACTTCAGCTTAAAGGGCGAGTTGACAACCTGTTTGATGAAAAATATGAAACAGCGAAAGATTATACCGCTCCCGGTCGTACGGTGTACGTAAGTATGAGCTACAAATTCTAGTAGCTTTCTCAAACCGCCTTCGGGCGGTTTTTATTTATCTATATAAGCAAACTATGAAAAAGAACATCATTATTAGCTGGTCGAGCGGCAAAGATTCGACTTTGACCCTAGAAAGGTTGATTGAAAGCGAAGAGTATCAAGTGGTGGGTCTATATACGACCTATGTCAAAGATGAAGTCCCTTTTCAAGCGACCCCTGTTCCTGTGCTTGATATGCAGGCGGAGCTACTTGGGTTACCGTTAATTAAGATCGAAATGCCGCAAGCTTTTCCATCCAATGAAGTTTATCAATCGACGATTATTAAGGCGTTAAAAGAGAGCGGCCTTGCGATTGATGGCGTCGCGTTTGGCGATATGTTCTGTAATGGGATTGAAGCCTATCGTCGTAGCTTTATAGAGCCTGCCGGATGGGAGTGTGTGTTTCCTCTATTAGGGCAGCGAAGTGAAGACTTAGCGCAAGAGATTCTCCAACGAGGAATTAAAACCTTGGTTGTGACAACAGATGGTAATGCATTAACGTCTGACTACTGTGGCAAGTGGTATAGCCAATCCTTTCTCGATAGCTTACCAAATGGTGTTGACCTTTGTGGTGAAGATGGAGAGTTCCATACACTGGTAACAGAGACTCGCAGCTATAAAGGTAAGATTGAGCTAAAGCTAACTCATCAGGAGCGAGGAGAGCGTTTTACTCATCAACGTTATCAAGCGCAATGTTTGCCAAAATAGCCACAGCGAGTATCATTGCCAAGTCGTAAAGTAATGAGCAAATCAAGTGTCCAAGCAACAAGCAAAAATCTTAATCTTTGACTCTGGTGTCGGTGGTCTGTCTGTGTATAAAGAGATACAGGCAAAATTACCTCAGCTTGATTACCTCTATATCTTTGACAACGCCGCTTATCCTTATGGTGAGCTAGAACATGAGACGCTTATTGCTCGTGTTAATACGTTGGTTTCCTCTTTAGTTGAAGAGCATCAAATCGATTTGGTTGTAATTGCCTGCAATACTGCCAGTACCATTGTTCTACCCACGCTACGTGCCAAGCTATCCGTTCCCGTTGTTGGAGTGGTACCTGCCATTAAGCCCGCGTCGAGTCTTGCTAACAAAGCAGTTGGGCTGATTGCCACTCCGGCGACGATAACTCGTCCTTATACCCATGACTTGATCCGTGATTTCTCGCAAAGCAAGCCTGTAGAGCTACTAGGTTCTACTCGTTTGGTGGATATGGCTGAAGAAAAGCTGCGTGGTAAACCGATCGATCTTGCGGAGTTAAAGCAAATTCTCACTCCAATCGACAACAAGGTTGATGTCGCCGTATTAGGCTGTACCCATTTTCCCCTGATTAAACAAGAAATACAGCAGGTGCTTTCTGGCAATGTGGCGCTGGTGGATTCAGGAGAGGCGATTGCTCGTCGAGTGATGGACTTGTTGAAAGATAAAGTGAGTGCAGGGTTAGATGGGAGCGGAACAAGAGAGATTTTCTCAAGTGCTCCCCCTTGGGAAGAGGGAGCGCTGAACATCGCATTACATGAACTTGGTTTTAGCCCTGTTCAATATTATCCGATTGAGATTTAGGATCGTTAGCGATACGAACTTTCAATGTGCGCTGCATATAATCCTTTTCATTAAGTGCCTCTATTGCAGGTTGCGCGTCCGCAGCGGCCATCACAACAAAACCAAAGCCTCTTCTTTTACCTGTTCGTTTATCTTTCATTAAGCGAACAGCAAAAACTTCACCGTGTTTGGCAAACAGCTCTTTCACGTGAGATTCATTAGCCTTATAAGGCAAGTTACCTACATAAAGTGTTTTAGTTGATGGATCGTTTGATTGGTCTTGCTCAATATTGGTGTTGGAAAGTTTAAGAATAAAAGCGGAAGCAAAAACACCCAGAACAAAACTTAAAGCAGGAGAGATTGCTACCTGCGAAAAGATGATTCCGCCCAAAACAGCTAAGGCGACAATCATTAAGGTCGATTTGTTTGAACTCATATTGGAATACAACTTTTAGGTTTAAGAAAAAATAGGTCTACCGTTAACAAAATAGACACATGGATCTTACGTATATGGTTGTAGTTTTTCCAACGTATTGGTGTGACATGACTCAAATGTTGAAATTTTATTCTATTTTCAGGGTTTTGATTTGTTTTTAACCAAACAGAAATTAATTTCAAAAAAAACACTTGTCTTCCTCTCAGACCTCCCTATAATGCCGCCTCACCGACACGGAGTGAGACAAACATCACACGCCGAGTTGGAAAGAGAGAAAAGAAAGTTTGAAAAAATGCTTGACTCTCAAAACGGGAAGCGTAAGATACGCACCCCTAACGACGTGGTGCTGAGCGCAACGGAAGTTAGGAAAAGCTCTTTAAAAATATAGACCTATCAATCTGTGTGGGCACTCGTTGATGATAATCCAAATAGATACTTCGGTATCAATTTAGGTTTCAATGATACGAAGTGACCATTGAATCTTCGGATTCAGCACAGTCAATTCAAACATTACTTATGTAATGTTCAGTATTCATTGAGCCGAACAAAATCTTAAATTGAAGAGTTTGATCATGGCTCAGATTGAACGCTGGCGGCAGGCCTAACACATGCAAGTCGAGCGGAAACGAGTTAACTGAACCTTCGGGGAACGTTAACGGCGTCGAGCGGCGGACGGGTGAGTAATGCCTGGGAAATTGCCCTGATGTGGGGGATAACCATTGGAAACGATGGCTAATACCGCATAATAGCTTCGGCTCAAAGAGGGGGACCTTCGGGCCTCTCGCGTCAGGATATGCCCAGGTGGGATTAGCTAGTTGGTGAGGTAAGGGCTCACCAAGGCGACGATCCCTAGCTGGTCTGAGAGGATGATCAGCCACACTGGAACTGAGACACGGTCCAGACTCCTACGGGAGGCAGCAGTGGGGAATATTGCACAATGGGCGCAAGCCTGATGCAGCCATGCCGCGTGTATGAAGAAGGCCTTCGGGTTGTAAAGTACTTTCAGCAGTGAGGAAGGTGGTAGTGTTAATAGCACTATCATTTGACGTTAGCTGCAGAAGAAGCACCGGCTAACTCCGTGCCAGCAGCCGCGGTAATACGGAGGGTGCGAGCGTTAATCGGAATTACTGGGCGTAAAGCGCATGCAGGTGGTTTGTTAAGTCAGATGTGAAAGCCCGGGGCTCAACCTCGGAATTGCATTTGAAACTGGCAGGCTAGAGTACTGTAGAGGGGGGTAGAATTTCAGGTGTAGCGGTGAAATGCGTAGAGATCTGAAGGAATACCGGTGGCGAAGGCGGCCCCCTGGACAGATACTGACACTCAGATGCGAAAGCGTGGGGAGCAAACAGGATTAGATACCCTGGTAGTCCACGCCGTAAACGATGTCTACTTGGAGGTTGTGGCCTTGAGCCGTGGCTTTCGGAGCTAACGCGTTAAGTAGACCGCCTGGGGAGTACGGTCGCAAGATTAAAACTCAAATGAATTGACGGGGGCCCGCACAAGCGGTGGAGCATGTGGTTTAATTCGATGCAACGCGAAGAACCTTACCTACTCTTGACATCCAGAGAACTTTCCAGAGATGGATTGGTGCCTTCGGGAACTCTGAGACAGGTGCTGCATGGCTGTCGTCAGCTCGTGTTGTGAAATGTTGGGTTAAGTCCCGCAACGAGCGCAACCCTTATCCTTGTTTGCCAGCGAGTAATGTCGGGAACTCCAGGGAGACTGCCGGTGATAAACCGGAGGAAGGTGGGGACGACGTCAAGTCATCATGGCCCTTACGAGTAGGGCTACACACGTGCTACAATGGCGCATACAGAGGGCGGCCAACTTGCGAAAGTGAGCGAATCCCAAAAAGTGCGTCGTAGTCCGGATCGGAGTCTGCAACTCGACTCCGTGAAGTCGGAATCGCTAGTAATCGTGGATCAGAATGCCACGGTGAATACGTTCCCGGGCCTTGTACACACCGCCCGTCACACCATGGGAGTGGGCTGCAAAAGAAGTGGGTAGTTTAACCTTCGGGGGGACGCTCACCACTTTGTGGTTCATGACTGGGGTGAAGTCGTAACAAGGTAGCCCTAGGGGAACCTGGGGCTGGATCACCTCCTTATACGATGATTACTCACGATGAGTGTCCACACAGATTGATATGTCTTATTAAGAGCCCTTATTAGTGTCCCGTTCGTCTAGAGGCCTAGGACACCGCCCTTTCACGGCGGTAACAGGGGTTCGACTCCCCTACGGGATACCATCTTTAAGCGTACTTAGTTAAGTACTTTTAAAAATGGTTACCTCATTGAGGTGATTTGCTCTTTAACAATTTGGAAAGCTGACGAATAACAACAATCCCCATCTCTATGAGATGCGTTGTTATTCAATTAAAAGTTCTCAAATCCTAAAACTATGTTTTAGGTACCAACACACATTCAAGTGTTCTTGGAAATTTGAGTCCGGCAAAATCGTGTCTGCACATGTATAAAAATGCAGACAACTTTGGTTGTTTAAACAGAGACCCTTTGGGGTTGTATGGTTAAGTGACTAAGCGTACACGGTGGATGCCTTGGCAGTCAGAGGCGATGAAAGACGTAGTAACTTGCGATAAGCCCAGATTAGGTAGTAACAACCATTTGAGTCTGGGATTTCTGAATGGGGAAACCCATCTGCATAAGCAGATACTGTTAACTGAATACATAGGTTAACAGGGCGAACCGGGGGAACTGAAACATCTAAGTACCCCGAGGAAAAGAAATCAACCGAGATTCCGAAAGTAGCGGCGAGCGAAATTGGACTAGCCCTTAAGCTTTTAATGAGACAGGTGAATGAGCTGGAAAGCTCAGCGATACAGGGTGATAGCCCCGTAACCGACATCTCATCATCAGTGAAATCGAGTAGGGCGGGACACGTGATATCCTGTCTGAATATGGGGGGACCATCCTCCAAGGCTAAATACTACTGACTGACCGATAGTGAACCAGTACCGTGAGGGAAAGGCGAAAAGAACCCCTGTGAGGGGAGTGAAATAGAACCTGAAACCGTGTACGTACAAGCAGTAGGAGCACCTTCGTGGTGTGACTGCGTACCTTTTGTATAATGGGTCAGCGACTTATATTCAGTAGCAAGGTTAACCATCTAGGGGAGCCGTAGAGAAATCGAGTCTTAACTGGGCGTCGAGTTGCTGGATATAGACCCGAAACCAGGTGATCTAGCCATGGGCAGGTTGAAGGTTGAGTAACATCAACTGGAGGACCGAACCGACTAATGTTGAAAAATTAGCGGATGACTTGTGGCTAGGGGTGAAAGGCCAATCAAACCTGGAGATAGCTGGTTCTCCCCGAAATCTATTTAGGTAGAGCCTCGGACGAATACTACTGGGGGTAGAGCACTGTTAAGGCTAGGGGGTCATCCCGACTTACCAACCCTTTGCAAACTCCGAATACCAGTAAGTACTATCCGGGAGACACACGGCGGGTGCTAACGTCCGTCGTGGAGAGGGAAACAACCCAGACCGCCAGCTAAGGTCCCAAATTATAGCTAAGTGGGAAACGATGTGGGAAGGCTTAGACAGCTAGGATGTTGGCTTAGAAGCAGCCATCATTTAAAGAAAGCGTAATAGCTCACTAGTCGAGTCGGCCTGCGCGGAAGATGTAACGGGGCTAAGCTATAAACCGAAGCTGCGGCAATGCGATTTATCGTATTGGGTAGGGGAGCGTTCTGTAAGCCGTTGAAGGTGGATTGTAAAGTCTGCTGGAGGTATCAGAAGTGCGAATGCTGACATGAGTAACGATAAAGGGGGTGAAAAACCTCCTCGCCGGAAGACCAAGGGTTCCTGTCCAACGTTAATCGGGGCAGGGTAAGTCGACCCCTAAGGCGAGGCCGAAAGGCGTAGTCGATGGGAAACGGGTTAATATTCCCGTACTTCTTACAATTGCGATGGGGGGACGGAGAAGGCTAGGTGGGCCTGGCGACGGTTGTCCAGGTTCAAGTGCGTAGGCTTGAGAGTTAGGTAAATCCGGCTCTCTTTAAGGCTGAGACACGATGTCGAGCTACTACGGTAGTGAAGTCATTGATGCCATGCTTCCAGGAAAAGCCTCTAAGCTTCAGATTGTAAGGAATCGTACCCCAAACCGACACAGGTGGTCGGGTAGAGAATACCAAGGCGCTTGAGAGAACTCGGGTGAAGGAACTAGGCAAAATGGTACCGTAACTTCGGGAGAAGGTACGCTCTTGACGGTGAAGTCCCTTGCGGATGGAGCTATTGAGAGTCGCAGATACCAGGTGGCTGCAACTGTTTATTAAAAACACAGCACTGTGCAAAATCGTAAGATGACGTATACGGTGTGACGCCTGCCCGGTGCCGGAAGGTTAATTGATGGGGTTAGACGTAAGTCGAAGCTCTTGATCGAAGCCCCGGTAAACGGCGGCCGTAACTATAACGGTCCTAAGGTAGCGAAATTCCTTGTCGGGTAAGTTCCGACCTGCACGAATGGCGTAATGATGGCCACGCTGTCTCCACCCGAGACTCAGTGAAATTGAAATCGCTGTGAAGATGCAGTGTACCCGCGGCTAGACGGAAAGACCCCGTGAACCTTTACTACAGCTTGGCACTGAACATTGACCCTACATGTGTAGGATAGGTGGGAGGCTTTGAAACCGGTACGCCAGTATCGGCGGAGCCGTCCTTGAAATACCACCCTTGTAGTGTTGATGTTCTAACTTAGACCCGTTATCCGGGTTGAGGACAGTGCCTGGTGGGTAGTTTGACTGGGGCGGTCTCCTCCCAAAGAGTAACGGAGGAGCACGAAGGTGGGCTAATCACGGTTGGACATCGTGAGGTTAGTGCAATGGCATAAGCCCGCTTGACTGCGAGAATGACAATTCGAGCAGGTGCGAAAGCAGGTCATAGTGATCCGGTGGTTCTGTATGGAAGGGCCATCGCTCAACGGATAAAAGGTACTCCGGGGATAACAGGCTGATACCGCCCAAGAGTTCATATCGACGGCGGTGTTTGGCACCTCGATGTCGGCTCATCACATCCTGGGGCTGAAGTCGGTCCCAAGGGTATGGCTGTTCGCCATTTAAAGTGGTACGCGAGCTGGGTTTAGAACGTCGTGAGACAGTTCGGTCCCTATCTGCCGTGGGCGTTGGAAGATTGAAGGGGGCTGCTCCTAGTACGAGAGGACCGGAGTGGACGAACCTCTGGTGTTCGGGTTGTGTCGCCAGACGCATTGCCCGGTAGCTAAGTTCGGAATCGATAACCGCTGAAAGCATCTAAGCGGGAAGCGAGCCCTGAGATGAGTCTTCCCTGACCCCTTGAGGGTCCTAAAGGGTTGTTCGAGACTAGAACGTTGATAGGCAGGGTGTGTAAGCGTTGTGAGGCGTTGAGCTAACCTGTACTAATTGCCCGTGAGGCTTAACCATACAACACCCAAAGGGTTTTGATGGACTCAAAGCAAGAACTTTGAATGTGTAACTACAGAACTTAAAACAGCTTTCCGAATTAAGAATTTGCTTGGCGACCATAGCGATTTGGACCCACCTGATTCCATGCCGAACTCAGAAGTGAAACGAATTAGCGCCGATGGTAGTGTGGGGCTTCCCCATGTGAGAGTAGGACATCGCCAGGCTCCTATTTATTTTCACTTTTTTAAAAAGTGAAGACAAAAGGTTCGACTTTGTCTGCTTTGTAGACAAGTCACCATAAATCTTTAAGTTTTCTTAGAGTTTTATGTTGACTTACCGAGTCAATAGCGTATTATACGCGTCCTGCTTAAGTGCTAAGGCACTGAAAGCAAAGCTCTTTAACAATATAAACCTATCAATCTGTGTGGGCACTCGTTGATGATAATCCAATTAGAAACTTCGGTTTCAAATTAGGTTTCAATGATACGAAGTGACCATTGAATCTTCGGATTCAGCACAGTCAATTCAAACATTACTTATGTAATGTTCAGTATTCATTGAGCCGACAAAATCTTAAATTGAAGAGTTTGATCATGGCTCAGATTGAACGCTGGCGGCAGGCCTAACACATGCAAGTCGAGCGGAAACGAGTTAACTGAACCTTCGGGGAACGTTAACGGCGTCGAGCGGCGGACGGGTGAGTAATGCCTGGGAAATTGCCCTGATGTGGGGGATAACCATTGGAAACGATGGCTAATACCGCATAATAGCTTCGGCTCAAAGAGGGGGACCTTCGGGCCTCTCGCGTCAGGATATGCCCAGGTGGGATTAGCTAGTTGGTGAGGTAAAGGCTCACCAAGGCGACGATCCCTAGCTGGTCTGAGAGGATGATCAGCCACACTGGAACTGAGACACGGTCCAGACTCCTACGGGAGGCAGCAGTGGGGAATATTGCACAATGGGCGCAAGCCTGATGCAGCCATGCCGCGTGTATGAAGAAGGCCTTCGGGTTGTAAAGTACTTTCAGCAGTGAGGAAGGTTCATGCGTTAATAGCGTATGGATTTGACGTTAGCTGCAGAAGAAGCACCGGCTAACTCCGTGCCAGCAGCCGCGGTAATACGGAGGGTGCGAGCGTTAATCGGAATTACTGGGCGTAAAGCGCATGCAGGTGGTTTGTTAAGTCAGATGTGAAAGCCCGGGGCTCAACCTCGGAATTGCATTTGAAACTGGCAGACTAGAGTACTGTAGAGGGGGGTAGAATTTCAGGTGTAGCGGTGAAATGCGTAGAGATCTGAAGGAATACCGGTGGCGAAGGCGGCCCCCTGGACAGATACTGACACTCAGATGCGAAAGCGTGGGGAGCAAACAGGATTAGATACCCTGGTAGTCCACGCCGTAAACGATGTCTACTTGGAGGTTGTGGCCTTGAGCCGTGGCTTTCGGAGCTAACGCGTTAAGTAGACCGCCTGGGGAGTACGGTCGCAAGATTAAAACTCAAATGAATTGACGGGGGCCCGCACAAGCGGTGGAGCATGTGGTTTAATTCGATGCAACGCGAAGAACCTTACCTACTCTTGACATCCAGAGAACTTTCCAGAGATGGATTGGTGCCTTCGGGAACTCTGAGACAGGTGCTGCATGGCTGTCGTCAGCTCGTGTTGTGAAATGTTGGGTTAAGTCCCGCAACGAGCGCAACCCTTATCCTTGTTTGCCAGCGAGTAATGTCGGGAACTCCAGGGAGACTGCCGGTGATAAACCGGAGGAAGGTGGGGACGACGTCAAGTCATCATGGCCCTTACGAGTAGGGCTACACACGTGCTACAATGGCGCATACAGAGGGCGGCCAACTTGCGAAAGTGAGCGAATCCCAAAAAGTGCGTCGTAGTCCGGATCGGAGTCTGCAACTCGACTCCGTGAAGTCGGAATCGCTAGTAATCGTGGATCAGAATGCCACGGTGAATACGTTCCCGGGCCTTGTACACACCGCCCGTCACACCATGGGAGTGGGCTGCAAAAGAAGTGGGTAGTTTAACCTTCGGGAGGACGCTCACCACTTTGTGGTTCATGACTGGGGTGAAGTCGTAACAAGGTAGCCCTAGGGGAACCTGGGGCTGGATCACCTCCTTATACGATGATTATTGCGATGAGTGTTCACACAGATTGATATGTTTATACACGTTAAGAGACGATACTGGGTCTGTAGCTCAGGTGGTTAGAGCGTTCGCCTGATAAGCGAGAGGTCGGTGGTTCAAGTCCACTCAGACCCACCAATCTTCCTCCCAGAAGAATTGGCACACAGTATCAACACCTGATGGGGCTATAGCTCAGCTGGGAGAGCGCCTGCCTTGCACGCAGGAGGTCAGCAGTTCGATCCTGCTTAGCTCCACCATCTTTAAGCGCATTTGCGTAAGTGTTCTTAAAAATGGTTTCGAAAGAAATCTAGCTCTTTAACAATTTGGAAAGCTGACGAATAACAACAATCCCCATCTCTTTGAGATGCGTTGTTATTCAAATTAAAAGTTCTCAAATCCTAATTCTATGAATTAGGTACCAACACACATTCAAGTGTTCTTGGAAACATCCTTGCGATGTTTAATATTTGAGTCCGGCAAAATCGTGTCTGCACATGTATAAAAATGCAGACAACTTTGGTTGTTTAAACAGAGACCCTTTGGGGTTGTATGGTTAAGTGACTAAGCGTACACGGTGGATGCCTTGGCAGTCAGAGGCGATGAAAGACGTAGTAACTTGCGATAAGCCCAGATTAGGTAGTAACAACCATTTGAGTCTGGGATTTCTGAATGGGGAAACCCAACTGCATAAGCAGTTACTGTTAACTGAATACATAGGTTAACAGGGCGAACCGGGGGAACTGAAACATCTAAGTACCCCGAGGAAAAGAAATCAACCGAGATTCCGAAAGTAGCGGCGAGCGAAATTGGACTAGCCCTTAAGCTTTTAATGAGACAGGTGAATGAGCTGGAAAGCTCAGCGATACAGGGTGATAGCCCCGTAACCGACATCTCATCATCAGTGAAATCGAGTAGGGCGGGACACGTGATATCCTGTCTGAATATGGGGGGACCATCCTCCAAGGCTAAATACTACTGACTGACCGATAGTGAACCAGTACCGTGAGGGAAAGGCGAAAAGAACCCCTGTGAGGGGAGTGAAATAGAACCTGAAACCGTGTACGTACAAGCAGTAGGAGCACCTTCGTGGTGTGACTGCGTACCTTTTGTATAATGGGTCAGCGACTTATATTCAGTAGCAAGGTTAACCATCTAGGGGAGCCGTAGAGAAATCGAGTCTTAACTGGGCGTCGAGTTGCTGGATATAGACCCGAAACCAGGTGATCTAGCCATGGGCAGGTTGAAGGTTGAGTAACATCAACTGGAGGACCGAACCGACTAATGTTGAAAAATTAGCGGATGACTTGTGGCTAGGGGTGAAAGGCCAATCAAACCTGGAGATAGCTGGTTCTCCCCGAAATCTATTTAGGTAGAGCCTCGGACGAATACTACTGGGGGTAGAGCACTGTTAAGGCTAGGGGGTCATCCCGACTTACCAACCCTTTGCAAACTCCGAATACCAGTAAGTACTATCCGGGAGACACACGGCGGGTGCTAACGTCCGTCGTGGAGAGGGAAACAACCCAGACCGCCAGCTAAGGTCCCAAATTATAGCTAAGTGGGAAACGATGTGGGAAGGCTTAGACAGCTAGGATGTTGGCTTAGAAGCAGCCATCATTTAAAGAAAGCGTAATAGCTCACTAGTCGAGTCGGCCTGCGCGGAAGATGTAACGGGGCTAAGCTATAAACCGAAGCTGCGGCAATGCGATTTATCGTATTGGGTAGGGGAGCGTTCTGTAAGCCGTTGAAGGTGGATTGTAAAGTCTGCTGGAGGTATCAGAAGTGCGAATGCTGACATGAGTAACGATAAAGGGGGTGAAAAACCTCCTCGCCGGAAGACCAAGGGTTCCTGTCCAACGTTAATCGGGGCAGGGTAAGTCGACCCCTAAGGCGAGGCCGAAAGGCGTAGTCGATGGGAAACGGGTTAATATTCCCGTACTTCTTACAATTGCGATGGGGGGACGGAGAAGGCTAGGTGGGCCTGGCGACGGTTGTCCAGGTTCAAGTGCGTAGGCTTGAGAGTTAGGTAAATCCGGCTCTCTTTAAGGCTGAGACACGATGTCGAGCTACTACGGTAGTGAAGTCATTGATGCCATGCTTCCAGGAAAAGCCTCTAAGCTTCAGATTGTAAGGAATCGTACCCCAAACCGACACAGGTGGTCGGGTAGAGAATACCAAGGCGCTTGAGAGAACTCGGGTGAAGGAACTAGGCAAAATGGTACCGTAACTTCGGGAGAAGGTACGCTCTTGACGGTGAAGTCCCTTGCGGATGGAGCTATTGAGAGTCGCAGATACCAGGTGGCTGCAACTGTTTATTAAAAACACAGCACTGTGCAAAATCGTAAGATGACGTATACGGTGTGACGCCTGCCCGGTGCCGGAAGGTTAATTGATGGGGTTAGACGTAAGTCGAAGCTCTTGATCGAAGCCCCGGTAAACGGCGGCCGTAACTATAACGGTCCTAAGGTAGCGAAATTCCTTGTCGGGTAAGTTCCGACCTGCACGAATGGCGTAATGATGGCCACGCTGTCTCCACCCGAGACTCAGTGAAATTGAAATCGCTGTGAAGATGCAGTGTACCCGCGGCTAGACGGAAAGACCCCGTGAACCTTTACTACAGCTTGGCACTGAACATTGACCCTACATGTGTAGGATAGGTGGGAGGCTTTGAAACCGGTACGCCAGTATCGGTGGAGCCGTCCTTGAAATACCACCCTTGTAGTGTTGATGTTCTAACTTAGACCCGTTATCCGGGTTGAGGACAGTGCCTGGTGGGTAGTTTGACTGGGGCGGTCTCCTCCCAAAGAGTAACGGAGGAGCACGAAGGTGGGCTAATCACGGTTGGACATCGTGAGGTTAGTGCAATGGCATAAGCCCGCTTGACTGCGAGAATGACAATTCGAGCAGGTGCGAAAGCAGGTCATAGTGATCCGGTGGTTCTGTATGGAAGGGCCATCGCTCAACGGATAAAAGGTACTCCGGGGATAACAGGCTGATACCGCCCAAGAGTTCATATCGACGGCGGTGTTTGGCACCTCGATGTCGGCTCATCACATCCTGGGGCTGAAGTCGGTCCCAAGGGTATGGCTGTTCGCCATTTAAAGTGGTACGCGAGCTGGGTTTAGAACGTCGTGAGACAGTTCGGTCCCTATCTGCCGTGGGCGTTGGAAGATTGAAGGGGGCTGCTCCTAGTACGAGAGGACCGGAGTGGACGAACCTCTGGTGTTCGGGTTGTGTCGCCAGACGCATTGCCCGGTAGCTAAGTTCGGAATCGATAACCGCTGAAAGCATCTAAGCGGGAAGCGAGCCCTGAGATGAGTCTTCCCTGACCCCTTGAGGGTCCTAAAGGGTTGTTCGAGACTAGAACGTTGATAGGCAGGGTGTGTAAGCGTTGTGAGGCGTTGAGCTAACCTGTACTAATTGCCCGTGAGGCTTAACCATACAACACCCAAAGGGTTTTGATGGACTCAAAGCAAGAACTTTGAATGTGTAATTACAGAACTTAAAACAGCTTTCCGAATTAAGAATTTGCTTGGCGACCATAGCGATTTGGACCCACCTGATTCCATGCCGAACTCAGAAGTGAAACGAATTAGCGCCGATGGTAGTGTGGGGCTTCCCCATGTGAGAGTAGGACATCGCCAGGCTTTAAATTTAGACTTAGAGTCTAACCAGTGCGGAGCGGTAGTTCAGTTGGTTAGAATACCGGCCTGTCACGCCGGGGGTCGCGGGTTCGAGTCCCGTCCGCTCCGCCACTTATTCTAGACCTCAGCAGCAATGCTGAGGTCTTTTTGTATCTACGGGATTATTTTGCTCTGCGACCAACGAGTCCCGCTTGCCCGCAAGCCCGGCCGTCAGCCACTTATTTAGAAAGCCTAGTCTTACGACTAGGCTTTCGTCGTTTTAGAAGCCCGTTGCTGACGCAACGGGCTTCTTGCGTTTAGTGGAAAGTGGAACGGGCTACGCCCTATGGAACACTTCGTTTCGGGAAAACGGGAGCGGGCTTCGCCCTGCGAGAGGTGAGTGTTGATACTAAGTTGGTAGAGCCGATGGTTTAGAAGGCGTTGACAGGACTCGTCCCCTAAAAGACACAATCCTCCAGTTCTCCAGTTCTCCAGTTCTCCAGTTCTCCAGTTCTCCAGTTCTCCAGTTCTCCAGTTCTCCAGTTCTCCAGTTCTCCAGTTCTCCAGTTCTCCAGTTCTTCGTAGGACGAACTCCGTTCCCACCTCCTGCTTCTTTACCAAACAAAAAAGGCCAGCAGCTGCTGACCTTCTATGATTTTGATGTTCACCTGTTAAAGAATAATATCTCTTACTTCAGGATCTTTACGCTCTAGGTAGTGAGTCGATTTAATACGACGAATAGTACGGCATCGACCACGAATTAACAGAGTTTCAGTCGTAGCGATATTACCTTGGCGAGAGATACCCTCTAGTAGGTCTCCTTTAGTAATGCCTGTTGCAGAGAATACAACGTTATCGCTACGTGCCATATCTTCCATCTTAAGTACGACATTAGCTTTTACGCCCATTTCTTCACAGCGTTTAAGTTCTGCAGCGCCATAGATGCGGTTTTCTTCACTATCACCTTTCACTTCATGGCGAGGCAGTAGTTGACCATGCATATCACCATCCAGTGCACGAATGACAGCCGCTGAAACAACACCTTCAGGAGCACCACCGATACAGTACATAACGTCCACTTCGCTATCAGGCATACAAGTTAGGATAGAAGCAGCAACATCGCCATCTGGCACAGCAAAGACGCGAACACCCATTGCCTGCATTTCTGCGATCACAGCATCATGACGAGGCTTTGCAAGGGTAATGACCACCAGTGTATCTAAAGTCTTGTTCAGCGCTTGCGCGATGTTCTCTAGGTTCTCTTTGAGTGGTTTATTGAGGTCGATACAGCCTTTTGCACCAGGGCCAACAACTAACTTTTCCATGTACATATCAGGAGCTTTAAGGAAGCTGCCTTTTTCACCAGCTGCAAGTACTGCTAGAGCATTAGATTGACCCATTGCAGTCATACGTGTGCCTTCAATAGGATCAACCGCGATGTCTACCTCATCTCCACCAGTACCTACGTTCTCACCAATGTACAGCATTGGCGCATCGTCGATTTCGCCCTCACCGATCACGATCTCTCCACTGATCTCGGTTTTATTAAGTAAGCTGCGCATGACCTCAACCGCAGCGCCATCTGCTGCGTTCTTATCGCCGCGGCCAAGCCACTTGTAACCTGCTAAAGCTGCACCCTCGGTAACTCGAGAAAATGACATTGCTAAATCGCGTTTCATGAAGACTCCAAAGTGTTAGGAAAGAGAGAAAAACAAAAGCGGCAGGATCTTATCATATCAGAAAGGAAACGTTTGCCTTTTTGCTCGAACAGGCATTGAACTGGATCAATCTAACAGGTTAAATTAACAAATAGATGTCGCTCGCTTGAGGGATGTAAGACCATTGTCAATTTACGCTGTTTTTTTAATCGAATGGCAAAAAAACTACAATATAGGGCGTGTTTATCCGCTCTCGGCTGAGTAGAATGGTTGCAAATGGTTTTGGAACATAGGTGACCAAAACCTTCTCCGAATAATAGATAGGTAGGCTAAGATGTCTTTTGAAGTATTAGAACAACTAGAAGCAAAAATCCAAACTGCAGTAGATACAATTGCTCTTCTACAAATGGAAGTTGAAGAACTGAAAGAAGAGAAAGAAAAGCTAGCGACTGAAGCAAACGAACTACGTAGTAACCGTGAAGAGCTAGAACAAAAAGCTCAGCAAATGCAGCAAGAGCACTCTGCTTGGCAAGAGCGCATCCGTAACCTACTTGGTAAAATGGATGAAGTAGAGTAATCACTACTCGTATTTAAAAAGGCTGAACTCTGGTTCAGCCTTTTTGCTTTCTGGGGACAACAATGACCAAGCAGTAATTGGTCATTTTGGAATACTACCTATGCTTTAGGACGAACGCCTAAAGTGTGGCACAGGGCGTAAGTCATTTCCGCACGGTTGAGGGTGTAGAAATGGAAATCCTTAACCCCTTCACGGCTCAATGTACGCACCATGTCAATTGCTTGGCTTGCTCCAACAAGCTGCCTTGTTGTTGGATCATCATCCAAACCTTCAAACTGCTTAGCCATCCATCCCGGAACTTTAACGTTGTTCTGCGCTGCAAAGCGAGAAGCTTGCTTGAAGTTCGAAACTGGTAAAATACCTGGAACGATTTCTACATCAATGCCTGCCGCCACGCAGCGGTCACGGAATCGCAAGTAACTCTCTACGTCAAAGAAGAACTGAGTGATAGCTCGGTTCGCACCGGCATCTACCTTACGTTTTAAGTTAAGTAGGTCAGCTTGAGCGCTTTTTGCTTCAGGGTGAACTTCAGGGAAAGCAGCAACTGAGATATCGAAGTCATGGCGCTCTTTTAGCAAAGTGACGAGGTCAGAAGCGTACATTTCAGGCTTACCACCACCTGGGGGAATATCACCACGCAGCGCGACAATACTTTGAATACCATTTGCCCAGTAGTCATCAGCGATTCGGACAAGCTCTTCACGTGATGCATCAATACAGGTTAAGTGCGGCGCGGCAACTAGACCTGTTTGATCTTTGATCTCTTTGATAATCGAGTGTGTTCTATCTCGCTCACCGGAGTTAGCACCATAGGTAACCGAAACAAATTTTGGTTGTAGAGTCTTAAGGCGGTGCACAGAGTTCCAAAGTGTTTCTTCCATCTTTTCGCTACTAGGTGGAAAAAACTCAAATGACACATTGATATTGTCAGACAGTTCGGCGATATTCTGATTTAAGGCGTCGATATGACCTGCGTGCGTGTATCCCATCTTACTCTCCCTGTGGCCACTCCGTGCCATAAAACTCTAAAATTCCAAATCGACGTTTAGACGTCTATATGTCTACAGAATGTATTGAATACGATTTAATGTCAATAATGTGATTATGAATATTTTTCAACTTAATCATGAGCTGGCTTCAAGTTTAGTTGAAGTAAATTGATATGGGATTGAAAGAGAATAAAGTAAAAAGGCGCCGAGGAGATCAGCGCCTTTGTGAGTTAGAGTAAACTTGAGAGGAGGTTCAAATCAGATTGAATCGCACCTGCGGTGACTTCTCTGCCTGCGCCAGGGCCTCTGATAACAAGTGGATTGTCTTTATACCACTTACTCTCGATAGCGAATATATTGTCACATGGCAGTAAGTTCGCTAGAGCATGCTCTTTGCTTAGCGCTTCAACACCTACCGTTGCAGTACCATTTTTCTCTAATCTTGCGACATAACGAAGCACTTTGTCTTCGCGCTGAGCTTTCTCAAGGCGCTCTGCGAGCAGTTCACTTAATAGCGCACTCTTATCAAGAAATTCATCTAGGGATAGCTCAGCGAGCTCTGTAGGTACCAAACTTTCAACTTTTACCGCTTCTGGTTCCAATGTAAGGCCTGACTCGCGCGCTAGGATGACGAGTTTACGCATAACGTCTGAACCGTCTAGGTCGCTGCGAGGGTCGGGCTCAGTTAAGCCTTGCTGCCACGCTAGGTCTACCAGCTCAGCAAAAGGAACGCTGCCATCGTATTGCTGGAATAGCCACGAGAGGGTGCCTGAGAAAATACCTGATAATGCGATAATGTCATCGCCGCTTTCTCGTAGGTCTCGAACTGTGTGGTTAATTGGCAGCCCTGCACCAACGGTAGCGTTGTAAAGCCAGTGACGATTGATCTTTGCGAAGGCGTCTTGAACCTGATGGTAGTATTGGCTAGAAGCTGACCCCGCGACTTTATTTGCCGAGATCAAGTGCATGCCTTGCTCCGCAATTTCTAAGTAGCGTTGGGCTAAGGTTTGACTGGCAGTCACATCCAACACAACAAGATCATCATAGCCTTGAATAGCACCGAGTTTTTCAATCCAGTCGTTTCCTTCGTGGCTAATCGCTTCGTCATCGAAATGAGCACCAACTTGGCTTGCATCAATTCCTTTCGGGTCGAACCAATAAGTTTGGCTATCAATCACAGCCACTAACTCAAAGTTCATACCATGACGCTTTTCAAGTTCGCTCTTTTGCTCGGTGAACAGTTCTAACCAGCTTGAGCCGATATTGCCTTTACCACACAGGGCAATAGCGACACGTTTCTGGGCTTGGAACAATTGGCTATGAATAGCTTTAACCAAGGGTTTAGTATCGGTTGTGCGTAAAACGGCAACTAAGCTAAGCCCGGACAATGATTCTGAAATAAACTCGACAGGTGAAGATTTCAGTTGCTGGTAGAAACCATAGCAATGGTTGGCATTCTTGGTTACGCCAGCTCCTACCGCTGCTACCATCGAATAACCTTCTTTAAGCTTAATCTCCGCTTCAATTGCCGCATCTTGTAGATACTCTAAAGCGCCGCCCACTATTTCACTTGTGTAAGCGAGACGTAAGCAATGTTGGTCTGCTTGAGCTTCATAAGTCAGTGGTTCAAGCTGTGCTCGCTTGAGGCTTGCAAGTACCTCATTTTCGACTCGTTGGAAATCATGACCAGAGGTGAAATTGAGTTGAATTAATAGCACTTCATCTAGTGATGAGATGATTTTTGCACCGCGACCAGAGGCAAGCACACGTTCTATGCGTGTAGAACCAGATTCTGGTTGGTAGCTGCAACGAAGATGTAGATCCATCGCACTTTGAGCGACGGGTTGTAACGTACGGCTATGCAGTACAGGGGCAGCAAGTCTAGCAAGCTCACTGGCCTCATCTAAGCGTAATAACGGTAGAAGACAGGCATCTGATACTAACCTTGGGTCCGCGCTGTATACACCTGCTACATCACTCCAAATCGTTACGCGTTTCGCTTCTGCCAGCGCGCCGATAACGGTTGCTGAATAGTCAGAACCATTACGCCCTAGTAACACCGTATGCCCTTGGCTATCTTGAGCCATAAAGCCAGTGATCACCACTCTATGATGAGCGTGTTGCACTAATACTTCTTTAGTGAGCGGGTAAGAAGCACCAAAGTCGACTTCAGGCTGAGTGCCCGCTTCAGCACGTAAAAATGCGCGAGCATCCTGAGCCACAGCAGGTAGAGAGTGTTGATTGAGCAGCGCTGCCAATAGGCGTGAAGACCACACTTCGCCATGACCTAAAACGGCTGCTTTCTCTGCTTCGTTGAGCGGATAAGTCAACTCGCCCAAGGTACTGAACTCATCATTTAAAGTAGCGAGTAGCTGCTGTTTTACTTCTCCTTCAATAAGCGTTTCAATCAGCTCGGTTTGAAACTGGCGCAGTGCTTGAAGTTCTTCGTGAGCAATACGGCCATCTTTGCTGAGGGCTTCGAGAAATGCAATCAGGCGGTTGGTGGTTTTGCCTGCGGCAGAAACAACGATCAGATCTTCTGGTTGTGAGTATTCTTTTAAGATACCGACGACACGGCGGTAGCACTCAGGGTCGGCAAGGCTGCTACCACCAAACTTATGGAGTTGACGTTGAATAGTAGACATTAGAAGGCTTCCTTAGCTTTTGCGAAAGCTTGTTCAAGGTCAGCAATTAAATCTTCTGCATCTTCAAGCCCAACCGACAGGCGCAGCAGTTGTTGGGAAACACCAGCCTCTGCAAGTGCTTCCTCTCCCATTGCCCTATGTGTCATTGAAGCAGGGTGACAGATTAGGCTCTCTACACCGCCGAGAGATTCAGCAAGTGAGAAAAGCTCTAGTTCACCAACAAAGAATTTAAGTTGTTCAAAGCTACCCGCGAATTCGAAGCTGAGCATAGAACCAAAGCCAGTTTGCTGCTTTTTAGCAATCTCATGGCCTGGATGCTCAGGCAGGCTAGGATGATAGATGTTACCGACTAAGTCTTGGGTCTGTAAGAAGTCTAAAATTTGGCGAGAGCTCTCCTCATGCACCTTCATACGTGCCCCCAGAGTACGGATGCCGCGCAATGTCATGTAGCTATCAAATGGTGTGCCTGTTGCACCAATACAGTTACCCCACCAAGCTAGTTCTTCCGCGTGTTCTTCGGTTTTGGTAATGACAACACCGCCAATAACATCAGAGTGGCCATTGATATACTTGGTGGTCGAGTGAATAACAAAGTCGGCGCCAAGGTCTAAAGGCTTTTGGAACACAGGTGTCAAAAAGGTATTGTCGACAGCCACTAGAGCGCCAACTTGTTTAGCTTTCTCACATACGTCCGCGATATCGACGACACGAACTAGCGGGTTAGATGGTGTTTCCAATAGGATCAGTTTAGGCTTTTTAGCTAGGGCTTCGGCAAAAGCTTGTTCGTTAGATTGATCAACAAATAGAACTTTGAAATCACCTTTATTTGCGCGGGTATTGAATAGACGGTAAGTACCACCGTAGCAATCGTGCGGTGCGACGATAAGGTCATCTGGGCCAAGGAAAGCGGATACCCATAGATTAAGTGCCGAAGTACCACAGTTGGTCACGACCGCGCCCTTACCTGACTCAAGTTCAAACAGAGCAGTTTCGAGTAGTCCGCGGTTTGGGTTGCCTGAGCGGGTGTAATCGTACTTTGGTACATCACCAAAGGCAGGAAAGCCATAATTTGTCGAGAGGTAAATAGGTGGAACAACTGCGTGATGTTGAGTGTCGGACTCGATACCAGTACGTACCGCGATTGTGGCTGGTTTGCGGGTGCTCATAAGTGTTTCCTTTCGAACTTTAGTGACTTCTATTTGGGAATACGCTATACCTTTATCTTGTTAGATATATGTTATTCCAATCCCATACCTTTCCACTTTACTTATCATTTTTGTGGACGTCAACACTTCTAGACGTCTATATGTCTTTGCTTGTGGCTATAAATACCGCTAAAATTAGGGATTCTATTTTCAACCATAAAAAATAACGAAAGGTGCGCAATGGCAGATTGGAATGGCGAATACATTAGCCCATATGCTGAGCATGGAAAGAAAAGCGAACAAGTAAAGAAGATTACAGTTTCTATTCCATTGAAAGTATTAAAGGTTTTGACTGATGAGCGTACCCGCCGCCAGATTAATAACCTGCGCCACGCAACAAACAGCGAGCTATTGTGTGAAGCTTTTTTGCATGCATATACCGGGCAGCCACTGCCGACCGATGAAGATTTACGTAAAGACCGCCCAGACGATCTTCCTGCTGAAGTGAAAAAACTGATGACAGAGATGGGAATTGAGTTCGAATCTTTCGACGAATAATAAAAATAGTCGCACCTAATTTTCGCACGCTGACGAAACTGAAATTAAAAAAAACCGCTGTCTTAACAGCGGTTTTTTCGTTCTTGAAGAGATTACTCAGCCAATTTATTCGGCCATGTAGTTTTCTGGCATTTCAATGCGAGCAACACCTGAGTCAACAGCGGCCTGAGCAACGGCTTTAGCAACACGAGGTAGTAGACGCGAATCCATTGGTTTTGGAATGATATAGCCAGGACCAAACGACAGAGCATCAACGCCAGCAGCTGCTAGGACTTCAGCTGGCACTTCTTCTTTCGCTAGTTGGCGAATAGCGTCAACCGCTGCCAGTTTCATCTCATCGTTAATTTCACTTGCGCGCACGTCTAGCGCACCGCGGAAGATGAATGGGAAACACAGCACGTTATTCACTTGGTTAGGGTAATCACTACGACCAGTACCCATGATCAGATCACTACGTACATCGTGAGCAAGTTCAGGTTTGATCTCTGGATCTGGGTTAGAACACGCAAAGACCACAGGTTTGTCTGCCATCAACTGAAGAGCTTCTGGTGAGAGTAGGTTAGGGCCTGATACACCAAGGAACAGGTCAGCACCTTCGATAACGTCTTCTAGTGTGCGCTTATCGGTGTTGTTGGCGAATAGCTGTTTGTATTCGTTAAGATCGTCACGACGAGTGTGGATAACACCTTTACGGTCAAGCATGTAGATTTTCTCACGCATCGCGCCACACTTAATCAGTAGCTCCATACATGCTACTGCTGCTGCACCTGCACCGAGACACACAATCGTTGCGTCTTCTAACTTCTTCCCTTGAAGTTCAATGGCATTAAGCATACCTGCCGCGGTAACAATCGCCGTACCGTGCTGGTCATCGTGGAAAACAGGTACATCACAACGCTCAATCAACTGCTTTTCGATTTCGAAACAGTCTGGCGCTTTGATGTCTTCTAAGTTAATACCGCCAAAAGTATCGGCGATGTTAGCAACGGTATCGACAAACTCTTCGATAGTACGGTGCTTTACTTCAATATCAATTGAATCTAAGCCCGCAAAGCGTTTGAAAAGCAGCGATTTACCTTCCATTACAGGTTTAGATGCTAGAGGACCTAAGTTGCCAAGACCAAGAATCGCCGTACCATTTGAGATAACAGCAACCATGTTGCCTTTTGATGTGTACTTGTAGACGTTGTCAGCGTTTTGTGCGATTTCACGTACAGGCTCTGCTACACCAGGGCTATAGGCTAGAGCAAGATCTTTAGCCGTTTCTGCTGGTGTTGTTAGTGCGACTGCAATTTTACCTGGAGTTGGGTAAGCATGATAATCCAAAGCTTGCTGACGAAATTGTTCTTCTGGGGATACTTCTTGGCGATTGTCGTCTGACATAGGTGTAGGTACTCATTAATAATTATATGGAATGGGGAAATCCATTCTAGAGTAACTAAGTCAAGCTGCCTAGGTCAGAATGCGAGCCGAAGCAATAAAAAGTAGTAAATGACTGGAGATAAGACCAGATGAACAGAGATATGGCTAGAGAATATTAAAATTAATAATAGATTACTCTGCAAAATGGATATTGCGTGAGTGACAGATAACAAAAAAGGACGCCTGAGCGTCCTTTTTAGATTCGGCTAAGAAGAAATTATTTCTTGCTTGATAGAGCACCGAAACGCTTGTTGAAGCGATCAACACGGCCGCCTGTATCAACGATACGTTGCTTACCAGTGTAGAATGGGTGACATTTGTCACATACGTCTAGGTGGATAGACTCTTTAGCTAGAGTTGAGTTGAACTCAAAAGAGTTACCGCAAGAACAAGTCGCTTTTACTGCTTTGTATTCTGGGTGGATACCAGCTTTCATGGGAGAACCTCTAAATATAGGCCGTGTCGCTATCCGATTCTAAGCCGGACACCACACGTAGTTAATAAAAAACCTTTTCGGATACCGCTGCTGTAAAGCTAGCCATATCACTAAGGCGCGATATAGTAATGAATACCTGACTTAGGATCAACCAGTTTAGACCCGAAATCGCTACTTTTTTAGCCTAAGTTATTCTTGATGCTTGAATCACGCTCTCTTTCCACTGCTAGGCTTTTCCCTTAGACTAGCCTACGTAACCTCTCACTTAGCTGTATAGCCTATTATGCGACCAACAATTGCGCGCGTGGCATTGCCTGTGCCTCTCGACAAACAGTTTGATTATCAGATCCCTAACCACCTATTTCCTATCATAGGTGGGCGTGTCTCTGTCCCTTTTGGTCGTCAAACTCTGGTTGGCATTGTCACCGCGTTGGTGAATGAGTCAGAGTTCAGCCTTGATAAGCTTAAGCCGATTAAGCATGTGTTGGATAACCAGCCTGTGTGGCCTGAAAAGCTCTACTCCTTACTCTTTTGGTGTAGTCAGTTTTACCAGTATCCGCTTGGTGACACTTTGTTTAATGCCATGCCAAGTGCACTGCGAAAAGGTAAAGACGCTGATTTCGCGACGCTGGTGGAATGGCAGCTCACCGCGAGTGGTCGCGACCAATTGATGGCGGGTTTCGGCCGCGCGGTTAAACAAGCCAAAGTGATGCATATGCTGGAGTCAGGCTCGATTCCGCATCAGCGTTTTGTCGATGAAGAGATCAGTTCATCTGTGCTAAAGACCTTAGCGGAAAAAGGCTGGATTGAATCGATAGAAAAAAGACCAGTGATTCGTGAGTGGAAACATGACGTTGAAGCTGATGTCGATAAGCCAAAGCTAAACTCTGAGCAGGCGGTGGCGATTGCGACAGTGAATAGTAATGAAGGTTTCGCTTGTTACCTGTTAGAGGGGGTAACGGGATCTGGTAAAACGGAAGTGTACCTCAACCTGATTAAGCCTGTGCTTGAGCAAGGCAGGCAAGCGCTAGTTCTTGTGCCCGAGATAGGGTTAACGCCGCAAACCATTAACCGGTTTAGAAAACGTTTTAATGTTCCAGTTGAGGTAGTGCACTCTGGTTTAAATGATACAGAGCGACTTAACGCTTGGCTTAGCGCGCGTGATAACGCCGCTGGCATTGTGATTGGTACTCGCTCTGCACTGCTCACGCCTTTTGCCAACCTTGGCATTATCATTGTTGATGAAGAGCATGATGCTTCGTATAAGCAGCAAGATAGTCTGCGCTACCATGCGCGTGATGTGGCAGTGATGCGTGCCAACAAAGAGCAGATCCCCATTGTACTTGGCTCAGCCACGCCAGCTTTAGAAACTCTACATAACGCCTTGAGTGGTAAGTACCATCATTTAGTGCTTTCTTCCCGAGCGGGAGCGGCGACGCCAACGACCAACAAAGTGCTCGATGTTAAAGGGCTATATCTAGAAAGTGGTCTTTCTGCGCCACTCATCGCCGAAATGCGCCGCCATTTAAAGGCAGGCAACCAAGTGATGCTGTTTTTAAACCGACGCGGCTTTTCTCCAGCGTTGATGTGTCATGAATGTGGTTGGATTGCGGAATGTAAGCGCTGTGATGCTTACTATACCTATCACCAGAACAGCAATGAAATTCGCTGCCACCACTGTGGCTCACAGCAACCGATTATTCATCAATGTCAGGGCTGTGGTTCCACGCACTTGGTGACAGTAGGTGTGGGAACCGAGCAGTTAGAAAAACAGCTTGCTGAACTCTTTCCTGAGTTTAAAACCATTCGAATTGATCGAGACAGCACTCGCCGAAAAGGCAGCTTAGAGAATGCGCTAGGTGCGATTCGTAATGGTGAGTATCAGATCTTGATTGGTACGCAAATGTTGGCTAAAGGTCATCACTTCCCAGACGTTACTCTGGTAGCACTATTAGATGTGGATGGTTCTCTTTACAGCAGTGATTTCCGTGCGTCTGAGCGTCTGGCACAATTGTTTATACAGGTAGCGGGACGGGCAGGGCGCGCAAGCAAGCCGGGAGAGGTGGTGCTGCAAACCCACCACCCAGAACATAGCCTACTGCAAGCGTTATTAACTAAGAGTTATCGCCACTTCGCCGAAACGGCTTTGCAAGAGAGAAAGCTAGCGCAGTTACCACCGTATTCGTTTCTGACTCTGTTTAAAGCGGAAGCTAACCACTCTCAGCCCGTCGAGGAGTTTCTTCGCCAGGTTCGCCATACACTAGAGGCGCATCCTCTGTTTGATGATTATTGCCAAGTGCTTGGTCCGACACCTGCACCGCTAGCAAAACGCGCGGGTAAGTATCGTTGGCAACTGCTGCTGCAAACCCAAAGCCGCCCTGTGATGCAAAAGTTACTTGCAAGCGCTAAGCCTGCAATCCAAATGTTGCCGAATGCGAAGAAAGTGCGCTGGAGTTTAGATATTGAGCCACAAGATCTGAGCTAATTACATGGTAATTTACCCCCATTTTTTGCGACTTCCTGCGACGGGTAGCTATTGAGTTTCTTCATATTCACACCTTTTTCATTTATTTGTGATTCAGGTCTCCTATTGCCTGCCGATTTTGTTAAATCTCCCGTAACTTTGTGTTTTGAAATGAATAAACTAGGTCTTGTGCAATATGTTGCTCTCAGGCCATAGTGTGTGAGTTAAACGTTTGCTCAGTGCAAATAAATGAGAAGATAGGTATTTTAGCCTACAAGTCGACATCAATTTGGCCGTTCAACCGATGAGATGCATTTCAACTAGAGGCTTAGGTGGCGTTTGAGCTGCCAATTTGGAAATGAAGAGGGTTAATTAAATATGGCGACAATGAAGGATGTTGCCCAGCTTGCGGGAGTTTCAACAGCGACAGTGTCTAGAGCGCTAATGAATCCAGAAAAGGTATCGTCAGCGACAAGGAAAAGAGTCGAAGATGCTGTTTTAGAAGCTGGTTATTCACCAAACTCGTTGGCGCGCAACTTGCGTCGTAACGAATCAAAAACAATCATCGCAATCATTCCAGATATTTGTGATCCCTACTACACCGAGATCATTCGAGGAATTGAAGATGCGGCAATGGAGCACGGATACATCGTTTTGCTTGGCGATAGTGGGCAGCAGAAGAAGCGTGAAAGCTCATTTGTAAACCTAGTATTTACTAAGCAAGCGGATGGTATGTTGCTGCTTGGTACCGATCTTCCTTTTGATGTCAGTAAACCTGAACAAAAGAACTTACCGCCTATGGTAATGGCTTGTGAGTTTGCACCTGAATTAGAACTACCTACTGTACATATCGACAACCTAACTTCTGCCTTTGAAGCGGTTAACTACCTAACGCAGATGGGTCATAAGCGAATTGCACAAATCTCAGGCCCTGAAACAGCGGTACTATGTCAGTTCCGTCATCAAGGTTATCAGCAGGCCCTTAGACGTGCAGGGATCACCATGAACCCGAATTACTGCACTTCCGGTGATTTCACCTTTGAGGCTGGAGCGAAAGCAATCCGCCAATTGCTAGCATTACCAGATGCGCCGACAGCGGTGTTCTGTCATAACGATGCAATGGCGATTGGGGCGATTCAAGAGGCGAAGAAGCTAGGTCTGCGTGTTCCGCAAGACCTCTCCATTGTAGGGTTTGATGATATTCACTTTGCTCAATACTGCGATCCACCGTTAACGACCATTTCTCAGCCTCGCTATGAAATTGGCCGTCAAGCAATGCTTATGATGCTTGAGCTGCTGCGTGGGCATGATGTTCGCGCAGGGTCGAGATTGCTTGAAACCAAGCTGGTGGTACGTGAAAGCGCTGCGCCACCAAGAGTGCTTTAGAGTCCAACCTTTGCAAGCGGCGCATTTTTGATGCGCCGCTTCCATTTCTACTCTGTCATAACTGCACAATCTGCTTTAACATATCGGCAGTGGTAATTGATGGTATTGATGTTTACTAGTGGCGAATCGAGATTACGTAAAAAGAGGCCGTGGCGGAAGTAGCCGCAAGCCTGCAAAGAAAAAGTCTGCCCCACGACGCAAACCTTGGCGAAGTGGTTTACTTGCCATTCTATTGGCGAGCGTATTTGGCTATGGGTTGTATGTTCTGAGTACCGATCCAGAACCGCCTGCACCTGTAGCAGAGTCGGTAAAACCTAAGCCTAAACCAAAACCTCAAGCGAAGTTACCACCTCCTCCGGAAGAGAAATGGGATTACGTCGATACCTTGCCAAGTCGTGAAGTTGAGGTAAAAGCGAAAGAGCAAGTAGTGTCGGAGATTCCATACATAATGCAGTGTGGCGCCTATAAGACTGCTCAGCAGGCTGAAGCGCGTAAGCTGGATATCGCTTTCCAAGGTATTAACAGCAAAATTCGTAAGAAGGAAGGCAGCAGTTGGTATCGTGTGGTGCTTGGCCCATACAAGTTTAAGCGTGATGCTGAACGCGATAAGCACAAACTTCAGCGCGCCAAAATCGAGCCTTGTGCAATCTGGAAAGAAGCGCAGTAAAGATATTAAAGCGAACCCTGATGGGTTCGTTTTTTGGTGTGGATAGCTGGAACGGGCTGCGCCCTACAGAAAACTCGATCGGGCTCCGCCCTGCTAGATAGCTAGGTTAACTCTTTATTGAAGTGTGGCTCAACGTTAGTTATCCATTTATCCAAAATGAAAAAGGATTGAAGCAATACGCCAGTCCTTTAAGATTCTCTAGCTCTCTAGCTCTCTAGCTCTCTAGCTCTCTAGCTCTCTAGCTCTCTAGCTCTCTAGCTCTCTAGCTCCATTACCCCTTGAATTCCTCTTGCTATAACCTCATATAATCTTTAACACTGAGATTAAAACAACTATGAGGCCCTACTCGTGACTACCATTGTATCTGTACGTCGTAACAACAAAGTCGTCATCGCTGGTGATGGACAAGTATCTCTGGGTAACACAGTAATGAAGGGTAATGCTCGTAAAGTGCGTCGCCTGTACAACAATAAGGTGCTCGCTGGCTTTGCTGGTGGTACGGCAGATGCCTTCACGCTGTTTGAAAAGTTTGAAAGCAAACTGCAAATGCACCAAGGTCACTTGACTAAGGCGGCAGTAGAGTTAGCTAAAGACTGGCGTAGTGACCGTGCTTTACGCAAGTTAGAAGCACTATTGGCCGTGGCTGATGAAACTGCATCATTGATCATTACTGGTAACGGTGATGTGGTACAGCCTGAAAACGATCTGATTGCCATTGGCTCTGGCGGTAACTTTGCCCAAGCCGCTGCTACTGCACTATTAGAAAATACCGAATTAGATGCACGTGAAGTCGCAGAAAAATCACTCAAAATTGCCGGTGATATCTGTGTGTTCACCAACCATCACCACACTATCGAAGAACTAGAAATCCCAGCCTCTCAAGCTGAGTAAACGGCTGAACAAGCAAAGATAGTGGCTATAAGAATTTAAGGAAACTGACTATGTCTGAAATGACCCCTCGCGAAATTGTCCATGAGCTTAACCGTCATATTATCGGCCAAGAGAATGCAAAGCGCTCTGTGGCGATTGCGCTGCGTAACCGCTGGCGTCGTATGCAGCTTGAAGAGAGCTTGCGTGTTGAAGTGACACCAAAAAACATTCTCATGATCGGTCCGACCGGTGTGGGCAAAACTGAAATTGCTCGCCGCCTAGCGAAACTAGCGAATGCACCGTTTATCAAGGTTGAAGCGACGAAGTTTACCGAAGTAGGCTACGTAGGTAAGGAAGTGGAAACAATTATCCGCGACCTTACTGATGTTGCAATTAAGATGACTCATCAGCAGGCAATGGAAAAAGTTAAATTCCGCGCTGAAGAGCAAGCTGAAGAGCGTATTCTTGATGCTCTACTACCGCCAGCTCGCGATGCTTGGGGTCAAAACGAGCAGCAAGACGATAGCGCTTCTAATACACGTCAAATCTTCCGCAAGAAGCTTCGTGAAGGCAAGTTAGACGACAAAGAGATCGAAATCGATGTTGCGGCTCCGCAAATGGGTGTCGAGATCATGGCTCCTCCGGGCATGGAAGAGATGACTAACCAGCTTCAAGGTATGTTCCAAAACCTAGCGGGTGATACTAAGAAGAAGCGCAAACTGAAGATCAAAGATGCCTTCAAAGCACTAACCGAAGAAGAAGCGGCTAAGCTTGTGAACCAAGAAGAGCTGAAAGAACAGGCGATCTTTAACGTTGAGAACAACGGTATCGTATTTATCGATGAGATTGATAAGATTTGTAAGCGTGGTGAAAGTTCTGGTCCTGATGTCTCTCGTGAAGGTGTGCAACGTGACCTACTACCACTGATTGAAGGTAGCACAGTTTCAACTAAGCACGGAATGGTGAAAACAGACCACATTCTATTTGTTGCGTCTGGTGCATTCCAAGTGGCTAAGCCATCGGATCTTATCCCTGAGCTGCAAGGCCGCCTACCGATTCGTGTCGAACTAGAAGCGCTTTCAAGTCATGATTTCAAACGTATCCTGACTGAGCCTAAAGCATCACTGACAGAGCAATACGTTGCGCTAATGAAGACAGAAGATGTCGATGTTGAGTTTACTGAAGATGGTATCACTCAAATCGCAGAAGCGGCTTGGACAGTGAATGAGACAACAGAAAACATTGGTGCTCGCCGCTTACACACAGTAATGGAGCGCTTAATGGACGAGATTTCATTCGAAGCCACAGACAAGTCTGGTTCTAAGTTAACCATTGATGCTGCATACGTGAAAGGAAAACTAGGCGATACTATTGAAGATGAAGATCTAAGCCGTTTTATTCTTTAGATCTCCAATAGCTTGTTTAGCCCGCTCAATACGAGCGGGCTTTTTTATATCTAACTCTATGTTTGAATGAGTGTTCTCCCATATCGCTGTTCGAGGTTTGAGCGTATAAGCTGCTGCATCTACCACGGACTTGTATATAAAAGCATCGACTTGAGGTGTCAATTTAGTTTTATTGTCTGTATGATGGCGCGCTTTTATGATCGTCCTCACATTCTAATGCAACTGTTGAGGTAAATTCGTCTACCCGAGTTATTCGGGCAGCAAAAGCGAGACTTACATGTCTAGAGCCAGTTTGGCAGCAGGTGACCCCTGCACTTCTAATGTCGATGATTCGACCTCTTCATATTCTCTATCGAATAAATCAAAAATTGCCGCTCAACTTGAGCTATTTAATCCAGTGTTATGGCTTAGCGGTGGTTTCCTAACCTTGTTTGTCATGCTTGCGCTGATAGATACCCAGTTACTTACGTCTCTGGTGAACAGTGGCTTTGGTTATGCCACGCAGTACTTTGGCGGATATTGGCAGATTCTGATGCTGGCAAACTTTCTCATCGGTTTATATCTAGCTTTTGGTCAAACAGGCTATGTGCGCTTAGGGTCTTTACCCCGCCCTGAGATAGGCACGTTTAAATGGCTATCAATTTTACTTTGTACCTTATTGGCGGGCGGCGGCGTGTTTTGGGCTGCGGCTGAGCCAATTGCTCACTATGTATCTGCGCCGCCGATTTTTGGTCAAGCTCAACCTCGTGATATGGCAATCAATGCGTTATCGCAATCCTTTATGCACTGGGGCTTTCTTGCTTGGGCAATTTTAGGCTCGCTTTCTTCAATTGTTCTAATGCATCTTCATTATGACGAAGGACTGCCGCTCAAACCGCGCACCTTGCTTTACCCAATATTTGGCCAGCGAGTGATTGATGGCAAGCTGGGTAATTTAGTGGATGCTTTAAGTATCATCGCGGTTGCCGCGGGTACCATCGGCCCTATTGGCTTTCTGGGTTTGCAAATTAGCTACGCGGTGAACGAGCTGTTTGGCATCCCAGATGGATTGATGACTCAAACTATTGTCGTTGTACTGGCAATGGCAACGTATACCTTGTCGGCACTGAGTGGCTTAAGCAGGGGGATTCAGATTGTCAGCCGTTACAACATCATCCTGTCATTGGCATTAGTCGTCTTTATCCTGTTTGCTGGACCAACTAGCTTTATCATTGATGGCTATATCCAAGGTATAGGCAATTTGGCAGACAACTTTGTCGCCATGGCGCTCTATCGCGGTGATACAAATTGGTTGAGCTGGTGGACAGTGTTTTTCTGGGGTTGGTTTATCGGCTACGCGCCTATGATGGCGATCTTTATTGCGCGAATTTCCCGTGGCCGTACCATTCGCCAGTTGATTCTAGCGATCAGCATTGCAGCACCATTGATTACCTGTTTCTGGTTTAGCATTGTTGGTGGTAGTGGTTTAGCATTTGAGTTGGCGAACCCAGGCAGTATGAAAGCTGGATTTGAAGGTTTTAATCTTCCTGGCGCGTTGCTAGCCATGACTCAGCAACTGCCTTTCCCTACCTTGATTTCCATTCTATTTTTGATTTTGACCACTACCTTTATCGTCACTACTGGCGATTCAATGACGTATACCATTAGCATGGTTATGACGGGTAACAGCCAACCGAATGCGTTAATTCGTACGTTTTGGGGGCTGGTCATGGGGGCGATTGCGATTGTGCTGATCTCTATGGGAGAAGGTGGTATCTCAGCACTGCAATCCTTTATTGTTATTACCGCTGTGCCAGCTTCATTTATTATTTTGCCCTCACTCTGGGCGGCGCCGCAGTTAGCGCACGAAATGGCCAAGCAACAGAATTTAGTTTAATACCAACCAGATATTTATCCCGATTGGTACGATAAAAAAATCCCTCGCCTTAGCGAGGGATTTTTATTGGTCGTAGCCAAATTAAATCATAAAGATAAAGATGACTGCTAGAGCAGAGATTAATCCTGCAAATGCATAACAGGCGATTTTACCAACCAAACCAGTATGGAACTTTAGGTCATGCATACCATGATGTACACGGTGCATTGCATGCCACATCGGTAGCGCTAGCGTACCAATGATAAATAGAGCGCCAATGATGCTTGTTGCAAAATCAACCACTCGCTCGTAGCTTAGAGTTTCTGCATTGATGATGCCTAGTGGCGCAAGTACACCAAGAACCAGAATCGTCACTGGGGTAATCATGGCAAACCAAGTACCGCCAGCGCCAAACAACCCCCACCAAATTGGTTCATCAGAACGTTTAGGGGCTCTATCTACAGAAAAATTTGGTTTCATAGTCATAGCTCCTTAAACGATTACCAGCACAATAAGAGAAATAAATGCCACGGCTGCCCATTGAGTAAGCACAATGATTTTCTTATCCACTGGCTTACCTTTTAAGCGAATCGGCATTACCTGCGGCATCATGCTGAAGAACGTTTGAGCATGCAGTAGGCTACCCGCAAGCGCAACGATGTTAATCGCTACGACCACTGGATTAGCCATAAACTCAAGCCAGCCTTGCCATGCTTCAGGACCTTTCACTAGTGAACCTAAACCGAAAGTTAGGAAGACAGTAAATAAGATCAGAGGCAGTACAGTCGCTTCGCGAAGCATGTAGAAACGGTAAAAAGGATGATCTTTCCACCAAGTACGTTTTACTTCACGAACGTAAGGTTTACGGTTACTCATTCTTATGCCTCCTCTGCTGTTTTTGCTGGTGTGCCGTCAGGCTTCAGCATAGCAATCACGAAGTCCATAGAAGACTCGACTTTACCTTGGTTTACTGCGGCCGCCGGATCGACGTTCTTCGGACACACTTCAGAACAGTAACCCACGAAGGTACAGCCCCATGCGCCGTTTTCACCATTGATCATCGCCATACGCTCTGCTTTACCATTGTCACGACTATCGAGGTTGTAACGATGGGCAAGAGTCAGTGCAGCAGGGCCGATAAACTCAGGGTTTAGACCAAACTGCGGACACGCTGCGTAACATAGACCACAGTTGATACAACCTGCGAACTGCTTGTACTTAGCCATTTGCTCTGGCGTTTGTAGGTTAGTGCCATCTTCAGGTTTACGATCGTTACCGATGATGTAAGGCTTGATAGCTTCAAGGCGCTCAATGAACGGTGTCATGTCGACAATCAGGTCTTTCTCGATTGGGAAGTTCGCCAGTGGCTCGATCTTCACACCGTTTGGGTAATCGCGCAGGAAGCTTTTACACGCTAGCTTTGGCACGCCGTTAACCATGATGCCGCATGAACCACAGATAGCCATACGACAAGACCAACGGTAAGACAGGTCTTTATCTAGGTTATCCTTGATGTAGCCAAGTGCATCAAGGGTCGACATGGTTTCGTCGAATGGTACTTCAAAGGCTTGGAAATGCGGTTCTGCGTCTTTCTCGGGGTCATAACGCAGAATCTCTACTTTTTGGATGCGATTTGCTGACATTATGCTTGCTCCTCTGCGTTCTTCTGTGCCGCTTTTGCTGCTTCTTCAGCGGCTGCTTTCTCTGCGGCTTCACCGTATAGACGAGCTTTAGGCTGTGACTTAGTGATAGTCACCTTGCTGTAGTCGATAGTTGGCGCTGCATCTGGTTGGAAGAAAGCCAAAGAGTGTTTGAGGAACTCCACGTCATCACGCTCGGTACAACCATCATCTAGACGCTGGTGGGCGCCACGAGACTCTTTACGTAGAATTGCAGAGTGAACCATTGCTTCTGCGACTTCTAGGCCGTAACCGACTTCGATAGCGTACAGAAGGTCAGTGTTGAACACTTTGCCTTTGTCTTTGATGTGGATGCGCTTGTAACGCTCTTTCAACTCAGTGATTTTATCAATGGTGGCTTGCATCAAATCTTCTTGGCGGTAGATACCACAGCCCGCTTCCATGGTATGACCCATTTCAGTGCGGATATCTGCCCAGTTTTCATCGCCTTCTTGGTTCATTAACGCGGCGATACGCTGCTCAACATCTTTAACTTGAGCCGCGATAGACTCTTCGTTCCAGCCTTTGAACTCCGCTGCACGTTTCACCGCTTGTTCACCTGCAACACGGCCGAATACCACAAACTCCGCCAGCGAGTTAGAGCCTAGACGGTTTGCACCGTGCAGACCAACTGACGCACATTCACCGACGGCAAAAAGGCCCTTAATGCGCGTTTCACATTCGCCGTTGGTTTCAATACCACCCATGGTGTAGTGAACAGTAGGACGAATTGGAATCGGCTCTTTTGCAGGATCAACGTTGACGTAAGCTTTCGCTAGCTCACAGATAAACGGTAGACGCTCTTGCAGGTACTCTTCACCAAGGTGGCGAAGGTCTAGATGAACCACATCACCTAGAGGATGTTTGATGGTGTTGCCTTTCTGCTGTTCGTGCCAGAAAGCTTGTGAAACCTTGTCGCGAGGACCAAGTTCCATGTATTTGTTCTTTGGTTGGCCAACTGGAGTTTCAGGACCCATGCCGTAATCTTGTAGGTAACGGTAGCCATTCTTGTTAACGATGATACCGCCTTCACCACGACAACCTTCGGTCATCAGGATACCAGTACCTGGAAGACCAGTTGGGTGGTACTGAACGAATTCCATATCACGTAGAGGTACGCCATGACGATAAGCCATTGCCATACCATCACCTGTTACGATACCACCGTTAGTATTACAGTGGTAAACACGACCTGCGCCACCTGTTGCTAAAACAACAGATTTGGCTTTAATCGTAACGAGTTCACCTTCTGACATATGGATAGCGATAAGACCTTGCACTTCGCCTTCATCGACAAGCAGATCTACCACAAAGTACTCATCAAAGCGTTTGATGTTGTCGTACTTCATTGATGTCTGGAATAGGGTGTGAAGCATATGGAAGCCAGTTTTATCAGCCGCAAACCATGTGCGCTCAACCTTCATACCACCGAATCGGCGTACGTTGACTTCACCGTTTTCTTTACGACTCCATGGGCAGCCCCACTGCTCCATTTGGATCATTTCGCGAGTCGCGTTTTCTACAAAATATTCAACAACGTCCTGTTCACATAGCCAGTCGCCACCGCCAACAGTGTCGTTGAAGTGGTTGTCTAGGCTATCTTCATCCTTGATAACTGCTGCCGAGCCACCCTCCGCTGCGACCGTGTGAGAACGCATTGGATAAACTTTAGAAATCAGTGCGACTTCTAAATCAGGGTTTGCTTCAGCTGCTGCAATAGCAGTGCGAAGACCAGCGCCGCCTGCGCCGATGACTGCGATATCTGTGGTGATAGTTTGCACAGTTATCCTCCAGTGTGAATTTGCGGAGTGTTCCGCTTGTTATAGTTAAATGGGGTAATTCCCCAAAAGTGGTAGGGTTAGTGTAGAAGAGCTAATTTGCAGAAAAATTGATGTATTTAGGTTTTTGCTCCAGTAATGCATTCAAGAGCATAAAAAATATAGGTTATGTGATTGCTATCACGGCAAGAAATGATTGATAGAACAGTAGACAGTAGTGGTTTGTTAAAGCGCTGTTACATGACATTAGCTTGGGCAATATCTAATAGGTGGTCGGTGATATTTTGTGCTGTAATACGTTGAAATCTTGCTTCAGTTAGAAGCTATTTTAGAGGGAGTATTATGCTAGGCAAAGGGCAGTAAACTTGATATTTTCTCAGCCAGATAAAGCAGTGAGATTTTAGTTATGAGTGATCAGTGGCAGCCAACAGCGTCGATAGAGCAACTTAGACAGCGTGCGAACGTGCTTGCGCAAATACGGCGGTTCTTTGCTGAGCGAAACGTGTTGGAGGTTGATACTCCGGCCATAAGCCATGCGACAGTGACGGATATTCACCTACATACTTTTCAGACAGAGTTTATAGGCCCGGGATATGCGGATGGCAGCAAACTCTACTTAATGACTAGCCCTGAATTTCATATGAAGCGATTGCTGGCAGCGGGTAGTGGTTGTATCTATCAGATTAACAAAGCGTTTCGCAACGAAGAGAATGGCCGTTTCCATAACCCAGAGTTCACCATGCTGGAATGGTACCGAGTCGGTTTTGATCACCATAAACTGATGGATGAAATGGACGCTTTACTGCAAGTTGTACTCGAATGTGATCAAGCGGAGCGAATGACCTACCAACAAGCCTTTATCGATGTGCTTGGTGTCTGCCCATTAGAAGGCACAATGGCAGAGTTAAAGCTTGCAGCCGAGAAGCTAGGCTTAAGTGATATTGCGCAGCCAGAGGAAGACCGTGATACCTTGCTTCAACTACTATTTAGTATTGGTGTCGAAGGTAAGATAGGCCAAAGTGCCCCGGCTTTTGTTTACGACTTCCCGGCTTCCCAAGCGGCATTAGCGAAGATCAATAAGCAAGACTCACGTGTTGCTGATCGCTTTGAGGTTTACTTTAAGGGCATAGAATTAGCGAACGGTTTCCATGAGCTTGATGACCCGCAAGAACAACTCAAGCGATTTGAACAAGATAACGCCAAGCGTATTGAGATGGGGCTAAGCCCTCAACCGATCGATCACCATTTAATAGCAGCACTCAAGTCAGGTTTACCTGAATGTGCCGGCGTGGCGCTAGGGGTCGATCGCTTAATCATGCTCGCGATCGGCTGCGATCATATTGATCAGGTCACGGCGTTTCCGTTTCCGATAGCGTAAATAAAAAATGGGCTGCTTGTTAAGAGCAGCCCATTTGATATTAATTCACGCTACTAGGACGCTGATACCAAGGTGATCGCGCATCCGTGCGATCAAACAGGTTGTACTGTTTACGCAGCATTTGCCCACCGTCACGTGTGATCGGCTCCCAAGATATTTGCGCTCGACTCGTGCTTGGTTTGATGGTCATGATGTCCATTGGAATGGAAATATAGAAACCTTTGTTGTAACTCCCCTCACCATACTCTTCTGCGGTGAGATCGGTAAAGGTGGCATAGGCACCAACGATAACGCCGGAGTCGAATTGTTTAGAGAAATCAATTCGCGCACCTACATCTCCACCTAAGAATTTACCGCCACTGACTTTAAACAAGGTGTCCTCAAGTAGCGACCACTGGGGCATGTAGTAGCCTGTAAGGTGGCCCGTGGTACCTTGACTTAACACAAATGCCTGACAGGCAGGTACTGGTTGATTACAAGCTGACTCGTTATAGAAAAAATAATCTTCACTGTATGTGCCAAACCAAGAGTCAGGGTCTCGTTGGCTCACCACGTTTGCATCTAGCCCTATCGCCCAGTTGGCATTCATTGGGCGGTAAAGTACTTCACCACCGACGCCTGCGAACATCATCTCTAGGTATCCGCCATACATTTGGGTATAAACTTCTTCAAAAGGTTGTTCAAACCAAGTGAGCTGGAGGTGATTAAGTCGAACTGGGTTATCGTGTACGTAGGCACGGAACATGGTACGAACACGAGGTGTTGAGTAGTTGCGTACGTGAGGAGAGTTTTCTACGTAGTTAAATTTGTCATAGTTATCAACTAAGTTGAAGTAAACTGAGCCACCAAGCTCAATATTATCTGTTAGCCAGTAATTAGACTTAGCGTTGAGTCCTAGGCTATATAGATAGAATGCTTCAGGGCCGCCAATACTCTGTTTAAGAACAGGATCTATTCCATAATCCCATTGCTCTTTATTGCTCGCTACCGCTGCTTTGGAGATTTCTTCTGGCTCACTATGAGTATAGCTGTCAGTTATTTTGATATCTATAGATTCAAAATTAGCAGCCGCTAAGTACTTTTCTTTGTCGATGGTAGTCTGAGTTAAATCCATACCATCTTGCTGCTCAATGATTTTATATGCTCGAATAGAATCACTAGTGCTGTTTGAGAGAATTGCAGCGGTTCGATCTAAAGCCTCATCTCTGTTGCGATATTTGGTCTGCTGGCCTTTAACAATCACGATGTCATTGTCCAACGAAATCTCGTTGCTATCATAACCCGCATTACTAGCAATTTGCTGCGAGACTTTTTCCCAATCAGTATTTTCATGCTTGACTGGAGCTATGGTTTGCTTAGGTTCATCACGCCAAGTCGCACTGAGGTCATTAAAATTGGTGTAGATATTGAGACCGATTGTGAAGGTATCGCCACGCTGATAACTAAACTTAGCATCCCCCCAATCCCCTAATCGGTAGTTAACGCCGATGTTCCATGGTGTGTGCTGAGGCATTGGTTTATTGCCACGTGTGACAGGGAAATCTTGGCTATAATCATTTCCGTCATATTCAAGCTTTAAACGCAAAGGCTTGTAGGGCGTTTGGTATTCAATGCCACCAAACAAAGCCGCAGGCCCTTTAAACCAACGTTCGTAATCGACATCTCCTCCAGTGCCTTTGAAGTCACCTTCGCGAGTACAATATTTATCGCTGGCTTTACAAAATGGGTTGGTGATATTTCCACTTTGCCCTAAGTACCCCCAGCCTAAGCCAAGAGTGACATCTAAGTTACCAAAACGTTTGGTTGCTGCTATAAATTCACCATCAAAAAGGCCTGTACCACCAAAGTCACGCACACCTACCGAGGTTTCTGGTAGCCAATAACCTTCTTGCCAAAGCCTGAGTTTGAAATCAATGCCTTTATCGGTATACAGGTTATCGCCACTGTAGTTCGGGTCATTACTAAACAGCAAATCAGGTACTCGGGTGTAACGTACCGTTGTTTCTAGCCAACTCATCAGCTGTATTGACGCATTATATTGGTGATAATCTTCGTTAAAGCTTACCCCTATATTGAATTCACCCTCGTCAGCCATTCGACCGCTTGGCATTTGCATTAAGCCAGTGCCACCGAAATCGGTTTGAGACACTTTAAAATCTTGGTTGGCGGAGGCTGAGCTTGAAATGAGACCGAGAGAAATAAAGAGCGAAGTAATAGTGTTCAGTTTCATTATTTATTTCTTCTCCAAGCAAGAAGGGAAACAATATCCTCTTCTAATTGTTTGAGTTGATCTGACGGGTTGTTAAAGCCAAGAAATAGAGTGCTGCCTGATGGGAGTGGGGTCTGCTCGTCGTTCCAATAGGCATAGCCTACTTGCTGGTAATAGCCATCAGGATAAATTATCCAAACAAAGCTATCGCTTGCACTCGAAAGTCGTGGGATGTTTTCTAAGTAGCTGCGAACCGTTTTATTAGGAGCAAGATCGGCCTCTCTAGGTGAGAAGAACAGTCCTTGCATAGCAATCGTGTTAGATTTATCCGAGTATGTGAAAACATACTGCCCTTCTAGTAAAGGGTTCGTTGAAGGCTCAAGCCGTACAACATCGAGATCGAGGGTAAGATTTTCGCGATAGCTAACTTGCCAGCTTTTTACTTGGTCGTTAAGGATCCCTAAACTTTGACGTAATTGCGGCTCGCTACTTTTTAGGTTATGAATCTGATTAAGAACCGCTTGTCGTTTATTATTGGCAATTCTCTGTTTATCCAAGTTATATAGCGCACTGCTTAAGCTGTATGTTCTTGGTGAAGATTGTACGCTGTGTTTATTCGCATCTGTTAGTATTTGCTCTAGACGTACAGGCTTTGCATACTCAAGAGTGGTATTTTCACTGCTGAGCTCTATAGAGGTATTGGCTGCCACTGAAGAAAAACTAAGTAGTGCAGTGAGAAAGATATATTTACTCATTCTGTTCATCCCTTATATGGCTTAAGCACTTCTTGTTCTATGAGTAATTTATTTGGAATTAGCCATTGAGAAGACTTGAATACCTGTCCATTTTTATCGGTCCAGTAGAGACTTTGTGCATTGGTTTTGAGCTGATCAAAAACAAGGTCTTCTGTCCATTTAGTGAGCGTTTTATTCCAAAGAAGAGAAGAGAGTTGTTCTTCTCCTACTCGTTTGGTTGCGATAGTGGCTTGGTAATTAAACTGATAGTTTGGCTGCCAGCTATATACTGCCGACCATTGATAGGACTCTTGGCTAAATTGTCTTATTGAATTAATTTGCTGAATTTCGGCCAAGTTCACATCTGGCAAGTAGAGTGTTTTAACGACACGGCCATTTTCAGTCACGATCATCGCTTGATCGCTTGAAAGCCACTTTAGTTGGGTTTGCTTATTAACTGGATTTTGTTCAACAAAAGCCAACACCATAAATATTTGTGGCCCGCCGTTGATTCGGAAATAACTGCTAGCATAAGGGAGTTTTTCTAGCGCATCTTTTGATAAATGCACATCATCAAAACCCGAAAAAGCTTCGACCAGGGTATCACTAATATCTGTAGTTTTTTGCGCACACCCTAAAAGCAAAATTAAAGTGAGAGTCGAAATTACAATCCGTGTTATTGGCGTCATAATGTGAAGAGGATTCCAAAAAGTATATTGCAAAAAAACACCCTTAGCCTAGCTAAGGGTGTTTGATATAGAGCAGAAGCTATTAGTTAGTTCCGTCTGTACCAGTAGTACCGTCGTTATCTGACGCCGCTACTGCCACTGCTGCTACCGCTACCGCTGCACCAACAGCAATCGCTGTTGTTGTTGCTGCACCGGCTGCTGCAGTGGATGCAGCAGCAGTTGAACCCGCAGCTGAGCCACTAGATGTAGTAGCCGCTGTAGTCTCTTCAGCTGCAGCAAAAGCATTAGTAGAAGCACCCAGTGCAACTAACATAGCTAGAGCAATATTTTTCATGAATAGTTCCTTGTAAATTTACAATTAAACATCGATGTTGAGGTTTGAAAATACTAACCTCATTTAACATTGTATTGGAGATATATTTATCTGTAAAAGGTTATTCTTTGCCTGCCAATACGAGATGGGAAGGATATTGCTAAATTAACACTAACCATTATAATCAGGTTTCTATCACTTCACTCCATTTTAAGTAACTTAAGGTTAATTTATAAAGTGTTCAATACAGGATGTAATAGAATAAAACCATTATGCTTGCCTTTTGTTGCTTTATATTCGTTATCTCATGCTAATATTGGTCAAGCTTCTCCTTGGTTAGAGGCTAACGACCCGTTTATGCGTTCAAGTGTTGTCGCCTTATCTGATGCAGGTATACTCTCTGGCCCAACCAATATTTATCCTTTACGTTGGTCATTAATTAATGATAGGACGGTAACCCCAGATTCGCCTTTAGTGGTTGAACTCTCCCAGTTTCGTTATGGTCAACAAAATGCCCAGCTCAATCGCGGCAATAGACGATTTGCCCTTTCAGGTGGCAACGAACAAACAAGTAACATTTGGTATTCAGATGTAGAGCGAGACAAGTGGGCGGTAGCGGCAAGCTATGAACACCTATCTAACAGCTACGCCTTTCGTCTCAATACAGCCTATTTAAACAGGAATGGGGAGAATGAGTTTTCCTTTCGTGATAGCTATTTCGCTTTTAACGCTGGTGAATTGATGTTGGATGTGGGGTCTACTCCCAGGTGGTGGGGGCAAGGATGGAACCACAACTTAATTTTAGCGACGGATGGTCATGATTTAGACGCCAATGTCAGCTTGATAGGAGAGGCCTCAAACTTTGGTGTTTGGAGTGCTAACCTTTTGTTTTCAAAGTTAGATAACAAAGATTATGACTACCGAGCTTCAGCAAGGTTAGTCAATAAACTCAATTCATGGTTTGAAATAGGTCTTGCGCAGCACTATTGGTTTGAAGTGAAACAACCCCGGGCAGAAGCAAATCCGAACCAACTGGGTTTAGATTTTAAGTTATCTTTGCCTGAGTTTGCAGATGTGTACCATTCAGTCTATGCCGAGTTTGCATCGAGTCAGAAGGCTGAGAGTGATTTCGTCGGTGCAAGTCTATTTGGGTGGAGTGGGCTTAAGGTCATTGGTCGAAATTCTGTACGGTTTTCAATAGAACACCAATCGTTATCCGATCAAGAAAAACGAGCGTTCCAAATGAGCTCGCAGGCACACAACTACTTACAAACAAGTTATCTTATGGATAGTAGTTGGTCTGTGGGTAGCTATATTCAGCTATCAAATGACCACAAACTGTCTCTAGTATATAGTTATCAAAACTTAATCGATAATGCCTTAACAGAGCAGAGTAAATTCCAATTTTCGTATCAATTACCCGCTCTAAGTGGGTTGTTAAAATTTAGCGCAGACGCAGTGTCTCCTGAAGAGCAAAAAACGGACTGGAGCATTTGGTCTAATTATGAGTTCAGGTTTTAACCATTAGCTGTAGCCTTTAATTTAAAAAAGCAAATAGACAGATGAGTAAATCAATAAAATCAATCGGCAAACTAACTGTGCTTGGGCTTATGTCGCTATCTAGCACACTAGTTTCTGCAGCGACACCAACAGCGGCGCAAATCGCTCAATTCCAGTCATTGCCTAAGGCTCAGCAAGAGCAGTTAGCGAGACAAATGGGAGTGGATGTTTCATCATTTACTTCGTCGCAAACAGCGGCCTCAGATGAAAAGTTAAATGAACCTAAAGCGCCGGAACGTGTAACCACAGAGCAGCAGCCTAAACCATTGCCAACTCAATCTACGAAACCAGAAGATTCACTGCCACATTTTGGTTACAACTTTTTTTCAGGTGAAGCGTTAGACTTTACTCCGGTCGATAATCTGCCAGTTCCTCTCAACTATAAAATTGCACCTGGTGATGTTATTCGGCTACAACTGTTTGGTAAATCGTATAATGATTACAAGCTAAAAGTGGACCGCGAAGGAAAAATTACGATTCCAGAGTTTGGCCCTGAATATGTTGCAGGCCAATCATTTGAAGAGCTTAGGAATTATGTCAATTCGTTAACCAAGCGCAAAGCGATCGGGGTTGATGCAGTCGTTTCTCTAAGTGAAATGCGGGCGATTCAGGTATTTGTTACTGGTGATGTGAAACAACCAGGAGCATACAATGTTAATGGCCTAACAACGTTGTCTCAGGTGCTAGTTGCAGCTGGAGGGATAAACCTGTCAGGTAGCTTACGAGATATCCAAGTTAAACACCCTGGTAAGAAGACAATACACTTTGATGCCTATGATTTGATTGTTAGGGGAGACTCAAGCAATGACATACGTCTCCAGTCTGGGGATACAATTCTTATCCCGACTAAGAAATCAAGTGTTTCTATTAGTGGAGAAGTGTTACGCCCAGCTTATTATGAGCTTAAGTCTGACGAAACTTTGCAAGATTTAGTCGAAATTGCAGGTGGTGCACTTCCGACGGCTTACCTGTCAAAAGTGACGATTAAGCGACAAACTGAGACTGGTGTTCAACCTTTAACATTCGATCTTTCTCAGTCAAAAGGCAAAGCCATTAAAATTAAATCTGGCGATGACATTGTTCTATTACCAACCGGTAAGAATATAAAGAATGCAATTGCACTCCGTGGTGAATTGTTTCGTCAAGGGGCTTATCAATATCAATCTGGGTTAAAGATCAGTGATGTCATTAGCCGTGATGACCTAAAGGAAAATGCCGATCTCTCATACTCGCTACTCGTGAGAGAAGTCTCCAATTCAAGTAATATTGAAGTGTGGCAGTTCCAGTTGCAGAACTTAATTGATAACCCGACAGCGCCAGACAATTTTGAATTGCAAAAAGGTGATCAGATTTTTGTCTTCGACAACGGTATAGATGTTAATTATTGGTATCGCGAAGATAAGTCAAATAGCCGTAAAAGAGCTGAATCTCCAAATCGCTTTAAGGACTCTGAGAACTCATCAAAAAGAGTATCTAAGGTAGATGCTCAAACTGGTGCTCTGGTCGAAAAAGAGGTGGCGCAAGAGTTAGCTATTTCTGACATCGATGAATTTGCGGTGGCTGATGAGTTCAAGCTCTCTAGCCGAGAGTCGCTGCTTAAACCGATTATTGAGCGATTAAAGTCTCAAGCGAGCCTAAATGAACAAGCGAAAATTTTCGAAATTTCTGGTGCCGTTAAGTATCCAGGAGTCTACCCTTTAGCAGAAAACTCCAGCTTTGATAGGATAATTGCCGCTACTGGAGGCTTTGCTGAGCAAGCATTTCTATACAGTGCAGAATTGAGTCGTTCTGAAAAGAAGAAAGATGACTATGTGGTCAGCCATATAGAGTTTTCGCCACAAGAAGTGATCGATGGTCAACGCGAGTTAGAGGTTAAACCTCAAGACCGTATAATCGTGAAGACTCAACCAAATTGGCAACGAGGTAATAGCATAGAGTTGCAAGGGGAAGTAGTCTTTCCAGGAACTTATACTTTCCAGAGAGGCGAAACGATCCAAGATGTGATTGAGCGTGCGGGTGGTTTGACTCAATATGCATACCTGCCAGGAGCTGTTTTTAGTCGCGAAAGTTTACGTCGCCAAGAAGAAGAACGATTGAAGTTGCTTAACCTACAGTTAAAGCAAGAGATCGCTAACCTTTCTTTACGTCGTCAAAATGCGAGTGCAACCTATACCACCAGCCCGACTGAGGCTATGAAAATCGCTGATGAACTATCATCTGCAGAAGCAATTGGCAGACTGGTGATTAACTTACCTGAAGCTTTAGCAGGAAACCTCAATGCTGATCTAATGCTGGAGAAAGGGGATAAACTCTATATTCCCGCTAAGCAGCCTATAGTCAGTGTGATGGGAGAAGTGCAGTTTTCTTCCAATCATACATTTACTCCGAACATGACAATTGAAGATTACATATCCTCTGCTGGTGGAACTAAAAAGCAAGCAGATACAGATCGGATCTATGTTGTTCGTGCTGATGGTTCCGTTATGCTACCAAATAGCTCATTCTGGTTTAGCCGTAAATCTCAACCTTTGGAGCCAGGGGATACCATTATAGTCCCTCTGGATACCGATTATCTTGACGGCTTAAGCACATTAACTTCGGCTACCCAAATACTGTATCAAATCGGTGTAGCTTGGAGTGCAGTTAAAAATTAATAGGGATGCTCTCTAATACTAGAGAGCATCGAATGACGAAATAATTATGAACAAACCGATTCTACATGATGGTCATTTTACACAGGTGCAAGACTACCCTGTCGCGCCAGATGAAATAGACCTTAGAGAAATACTTAGTGCTCTATGGCAAGGAAAGTGGACAGTTATTACCACTACTGTGTTGTTTTCTATCGCTGGTGTGTTGTTTGCCTTGTCGAAGCCTAATACTTATCAGGCAACGGCGACATTAGTGGCGGCTAATGGTGAAAAATCAGGTGGTTTGGCCGCAATGGCGAGCCAATTTGGTGGCTTAGCGTCCTTAGCTGGCATCAATGTTGGTGGTGGCAATACAGATGAAAAATCGCTTTCTTTAGCGACACTTGAATCACGGAAGTTTATCAACTCTTTCATCGAAAAGTATGCGATTCTGCCTATTCTTATGGCGTCAGAATCGTGGGATAAAAAAACAAATAAGCTTGTTTTGGACCCTGAGTTATATGATGGAGTTAGTTGGTTGAATGACCCCGATAAACCGGAAGTATCACTCAAACCATCAAATTGGGAAGCATATAAAGCGTTTAGTAAAATTTTGACTGTATCTGAAGCAAAAAATACTGGAATTGTAACGGTTGGTATTACTCATTTATCTCCACATGTTGCCCAACAATGGACACAGTGGTTAGTACAGGAGCTTAATTTGTGGATGAAGCAGGAGTCTTTGTCAGAAACTAACCGTAATATTGAGTATTTAGAACGGCAGTTAGAACGCACTAAAATAGTCGATATGCAGGCGATTTTTTATCAGCTAATCGAGGAGCAAACAAAAACCTTGATGTTAGCTGAAGTAAAAGAAGAGTTTGCGTTTAAAACCATTGACCCTGCTGTTGTACCTGAAGAGAAGGCTGGGCCAAAGCGCGTTCTAATATGTGTATTAGCTACACTGTTGGGAGGAATACTAGGTGTAGCTATAGTTCTGGTTCGCTTCGCTTTTCGCAATAGAGAAAGCGAGTAATATGTACGAATATCGTAAGGTGATTCTCGCCTTGCGATAGTATCCTCGCTATACTTCCAATCTAAATTTTTAGTCTAGAGCTGCTATTCCCTTCATTTTTGAAGCTGCAGCTCTATTATCAAAGAGCACAGGACATGCAAGAGTACATCGCATTTTTTCAAGAGAACATGATTCTTTCTCTGGTATGGGTTGGTTTACTAGTCGCCCTTATCATGAATATCTTTAAATCAACGACAGCTGCATATAAAGAAATCACTGCAGCACAAACTACTCAGCTAATGAACCGTGAAAGTGGTGTTGTTGTTGATATCCGCAGTAAAGATGAGTTCCGTAAAGGTCACATTACCGATGCACTTCACATTTTGCCGTCTGATATCAAAGCAGGTAACTTCGGAAGCCTTGAAAACCACAAATCAGACCCAATCATTGTAGTGTGTAAGACAGGTCAAACGGCTCAAGAGAGCGCTAACCTTCTTGCTAAAGCGGGCTTTGAAAATGTAAGTCTGCTTAAAAATGGTTTGATTGCTTGGAGTGAAGCAAACATGCCTTTAGTTAAAGGTAAGAAGTAATTCAAACACCGAATGCCTTAAACGCTGATTGAAAAATCGGCGTTTGTTTTAGAGAGATGTGAAGAGTTCCACGAAATTCATTGGAACCCTAGTCATAGCAAGCTCTCTCAGTTAGTCTCCAATCAGACTATTTATCGCAGGATTAAAGGATTTTTAAAATGGCTGAAGCAGCACCACAACAAGAAGCACAAAACTTCGCAATTCAACGTATCTTCCTTAAAGACGTATCTTTCGAAGCGCCAAACTCACCAGATATGTTCCAAAAAGAGTGGAATCCAGATGTTAAGCTAGATCTAGACACTCAAAGCCGTGAACTAGGTGAAGGTGTATACGAAGTTGTTCTACGTCTGACTGTAACAGTTAAGAACGCTGAAGAGACTGCGTTCCTATGTGAAGTGCAACAAGGTGGTATCTTTACTGCAGATAAGATGGAAGCTGGGCAACTAGCACATTGCCTAGGTGCATTCTGCCCGAACATCCTATTCCCTTACGCTCGCGAAACTATCTCAAGCCTAGTGGTTAAAGGTACGTTCCCACAACTAAACCTTGCACCAGTTAACTTTGATGCTCTGTTTATGAACTACCTACAGCAGCAAGCTCAGCAAGAAGGTGAAGCTGAAGCGTAATGACTGATTCCTCTGTGTAACAGAGGTGCGGTATAAAATGCACAGAGCGTCTCTATTTGATGCGATGTGCATTTTTTGTTTATAGGATTGGATTCTTGCCACTGATATTTGGTATCGATGCTAAATATCAATGGCAAGATTCTAGTCACCCTAATGACAATCAGGCGGAATAATGAAAGATAAGACCAACAATGCCTACGGGAAAGAAATTGCAATGACCGTACTTGGTGCCGGTTCCTACGGTACTTCGCTTGCTATCTCTTTAGCACGTAATGGTGCCAACGTAGTAATTTGGGGCCATGAACCTGAGCATATGGCTCGTCTGGAAGCAGATCGTGCCAACCACGAGTTTCTACCTGGAATTGAGTTTCCTCAATCATTGATTGTGGAGTCTGACCTTGAGAAGGCAGTGCAAGCAAGTCGTGATCTGCTTGTGGTTGTGCCAAGTCATGTGTTTGGCATTGTGCTAAACAATGTTAAACCGCACTTGAGAGACGACTCGCGTATATGTTGGGCAACCAAAGGGCTAGAGCCAGAAACTGGCCGCCTATTGAAAGAAGTCGCGAATGAAGCGCTAGGTGAAGGCTACTCTCTGGCGGTTTTATCTGGACCTACGTTTGCGAAAGAGCTTGCAATGGGAATGCCGACAGCGATTTCTGTCGCGTCACCAGACAACGACTTTGTGGCTGATCTACAAGAAAAAATCCATTGCAGTAAAACTTTTCGTGTCTACGCAAACAGTGACTTCATTGGTATGCAATTAGGCGGTGCAGTTAAGAACGTGATTGCGATTGGTGCAGGCATGTCTGATGGCATTGGGTTTGGTGCCAATGCGCGTACGGCTTTGATCACTCGCGGTTTAGCAGAGATGACCCGTTTGGGTGCTGCGCTAGGTGCACAGCCAGAGACCTTTATGGGCATGGCAGGATTGGGGGATTTGGTATTAACCTGTACCGATAACCAATCTCGTAACCGTCGCTTTGGTTTAGCTCTCGGTCAGGGTAAAGATGTCGATACTGCGCAAGATGAAATTGGTCAAGTTGTTGAAGGTTATCGCAACACTAAAGAGGTTTACCTATTAGCCGAGCGTATGGGTGTTGAGATGCCAATTGTTGACCAAATATATCAAGTATTGTATCAAGGGAAGGATGCAAACTTAGCGGCGAAAGATTTACTCGCTCGCGATAAGAAAGCGGAAGCATAAAGAACAATAGCAACACTGGACTTTGTATCTAGATACTAGGGATTCAGTACTAGGAAAATTCATGAAACATTGTGAGAAACAGAAGGTTTGGCAAACCATTGTTAAGGAAGCAAGAGAGCTTTCTGAACAAGAGCCAATGTTAGCAAGCTTCTATCATGCCACGATTATTAAGCATGATAGTTTGAGCGCGGCGTTAAGCTATATCTTAGCGAATAAGCTCAATACTGCATCAATGCCAGCGATGGCGGTCAGGGAAGTGGTTGAAGAAGCCCTAAACTCTGACCCTAGCATCAGCGCTGCTGCCGCTTGTGACATATGTGCCACGGTAAACCGAGATCCTGCTGTGGCAATGTATTCAATGCCACTATTGTACTTGAAAGGTTATCACGCCTTGCAAGGCTATCGAGTAGCAAACTGGCTGTGGAAGCAGGGGCGTATTGCGCTCGCTACTTACCTACAAAACCAAATCTCAGTCGCGTGTCAGGTGGATATTCACCCGGCGGCTAAGATTGGTCGCGGTATTATGTTAGACCACGCCACGGGTATCGTGATTGGTGAAACGGCCATTGTAGAGAATGATGTATCTATCCTACAGGACGTGACATTAGGTGGTACTGGTAAAGAGTGCGGCGATCGTCACCCGAAAATCCGTGAAGGTGTGATGATAGGCGCTGGTGCGAAAATTCTCGGTAATATTGAAGTTGGAGAAGGGGCTAAGATTGGCTCTTGTTCCGTGGTACTTCAAGCTGTTCCCGCTCATACCACAGTGGCAGGGGTCCCGGCTAAGATTGTTGGTAGACCTAAGACCGATAAGCCATCTTTGGATATGGACCAACAATTTAATGGTCGTTCACAAAGCTTTATTGGCGGGGATGGGATATAGGAGATAGAACGGACTTCGCCCTGCTAGATAGCTAGGATTGACTCCTTAACTAATTGGCTTAATTTTAGTTATCCAGTTATCCAGTTATCCAGTTATCCAGTTATCCAGTTATCCAGTTATCCAAAACAAAGAGGGTTGGCACTAAGTGCCAACCCTCTATATTTTTCGCTTCTTTTAACCTAGGGCATCAAGCTCAGTTAGAACTTCTTCAGCCCATTCAATCCACGCTTGGCGGATAAGCAGGTTTCTACGTAGCGTTAGGCGCTCTAAACGTTGCTGCTTATCTAGCGTCGCAGTTGTTGAGTAGTACGCGTTTTCGATTTCTTGGTAGTGAGCAACCAGTTTTCGCGATTCTTCAACTAGCTCGGCCAGTTGAGCGCGGTACGGCGCAGATGGCTGTACGGCACAAGCCATAAGCTTGGCTGAAAACTCGTCACGGACGGTTGGGTGAGAGGTTGGTTGGTCAAACCATTCACCTAGTGCAGTGCGACCAGAATCAGTAATAGAGTAAACTTTACGATCTGGTTTACCTTCTTGAGGCTCTAGTACACAGGTTACTAGGTTGTTTTGAGCCATCTTGTTTAACTCGCGATAAACTTGCTGGTGGCTCGCTTTCCAGAAATAGCCGATAGTGGCTGAAAATTCTTTAGTGATATCGTATCCAGTCGCATCGCGTGTGCTTAGAACGGTTAAGATAACGTGTGGTAATGACATGTCTTCAATCCAAATGGTCAATAAACTACTAAATACAACCACTTAATTTCTGTCGTGCTTCTTAATGGCACTGATCATCAGTAGAAAAAGTGGCACCAACAATGTTGGTCATGTCACCTAAAAAAGCCGTTTATCACCTAGGATCGATAGTTAAGGTATCGAAGAGCTGTAGCATGTAGATTTTATATAAGTCGCCACAGCGGTGAAGTAGTATATCTAAATAATAAGCATAAAGTAGAATAGAAGGACAAAATATCCCAAAAAACTGACAAAAATCTCAATAGTGCATCACATTTAGATAATTATTTTGCAGATTGAGTATAAATGTCTCACCTCTGGTTCTACTTCCTATAAGAAATGCTCCGAAAGATATAAAAAAAGGTTGGTGAGTTCACACCAACCTTCTTTATATTCAGCGGAGAATTAGCCTGTATTACGCATACCCGCCGCAATGCCGGCAATGGTAACCATTAAGGCTTCTTCCAGTTCTGGCGCTGCCTGTTCATCTTGGCGAGTACGATAGAGCAGTTCAGCTTGAAGCATGTTCAATGGCTCAACATAGATGTTACGCAGACGAATAGACTCTTGGCCCCATGGGTCGCTTTGCATCAAGTTTTCGTTGTTTTCTACGTTAAGTACTGACTTGATATCTTTTTGCAACTGCTCGCGCAGGCGGTCACCAAGAGGAAGTAAGTTGTTGTCGACCAAGCGCTCATCGTAGTAACGAGAAATCTCTAGATTACACTTGGTGTAAACCATTTCTAGCATACCTAGGCGAGTTGAGAAAAATGGCCACTCACGACACATCTCTTCTAACAGCGCTTGATGCCCTTTATCTACTGAATACTGGATGGCTTCACCGGCACCAAGCCAAGCAGGAAGTACCAGTCGGTTTTGGCTCCATGAGAAGATCCAAGGGATTGCACGTAAGCTTTCTACGCCGCCTTTCGGGTTACGTTTTGCAGGTCTTGAACCTAACGGCAGTTTGCCCAGTTCTAGCTCTGGTGTCGCTTGGCGGAAATAAGGAACAAAGTCTGCTTCACCACGGACCACATTGCGATAAGCTTCACAACTGACTTCAGACAGCACGTTCATCAAGTCACGCCATTCTTGCTTTGGCTCTGGTGGTGGCAGCAGGTTCGCTTCGAGGATCGCACTTGCGTATAAGCTAAAGCTGTTGACCGCCACTTCAGGAAGGCCAAGTTTAAAGCGGATCATCTCACCTTGTTCAGTAACACGTAGACCACCTTTCAAGCTTTTCGGTGGCTGAGATAGTAGTGCCGCGTGTGCAGGAGCACCACCACGACCGATAGTACCGCCACGGCCGTGGAATAGAGTCAGTTCAACGCCTTCTTCTTCGGCTACCTTAACTAGTGATTCCATTGCGTGGTACTGAGCCCAACCTGCCGACATAACGCCCGCATCTTTGGCTGAATCAGAGTAGCCGATCATGACCATTTGATGGTTTTGGATAAAGCCACGGTATAGGTCGATGCCCATCAGCTGCTTGATAACCGACTCAGCATTGTTCAAGTCATCGAGTGTTTCGAACAGAGGACACACGTCCATGCGGTAAGGGCAACCTGATTCTTGCAATAGCAGGTGAACAGCAAGGACATCAGAAGCTGTACGGGCCATTGAGATAACATAAGCACCAAACGCTTCACGTGGCTGAGCAGCAACGATTTTACAAGTATCGAGCACTTCTTTAACCGCTTCTGACGGTTGCCAGTCTCTAGGTAGTAGCGGGCGCTTCGATGCCAATTCATTAGTTAAGAAAGCAACTTTGTCTTGCTCACTCCACTGATCGTAATCGCCAATGCCTAGGTAGCGAGTCAGCTCAGATAGGACATCTGAGTGACGAGTACTCTCTTGGCGAACATCGAGACGAACTAGGTGGACACCGAACGCTTTAATACGGCGCAATGTATCCAGCAGTGAACCGTCAGCAATAATGCCCATGCCACACTCGTGCAGAGATTGGTAACATGCGTATAGCGGTTCCCAAAGCTGCTCGACGCGCTGTAGTGGCGCTTTTACTGCTAGTTTCTGACCGTGGATCTTCGCATCAAGGATCTCTTTGGTTTCATTGAGCAGGGCGCGAAGTTCTTTTAGTACAGCGCGGTAAGGTTCATGCTCATCTTCACCAGCTAGAGAACGCACAGCAGCGTTACACTGAGTCATCGACAGTTCGCTAACCAGCTCATTGATGTCATTTAGGTAAAGGTCAGCCGCCTTCCAGCGTGAAAGAAGCAGAACTTCACGAGTAATGGTATGCGTTACGAATGGGTTGCCATCGCGGTCACCGCCCATCCAAGAAGAAAAATGCACTGGTCGCGCGTCAATCGGCAGACCTTCGCCAAGGTAACCTTCAAGGCGCTGATCAAGTTCGCGCAAAAAGTCAGGTACCGCTTCCCAAAGTGAGTTCTCGACGACAGCAAAGCCCCATTTCGCTTCATCAAGCGGCGTTGGTCGTTGCTTACGAATGGTGTCTGAGTGCCAGCTTTGGGCAATCAATTGCTCTAGGCGGCGTTCTGTTTTCTGACGCTCTTTCGCTGAAAGGTCACCAAGCTCTAACTTAGATAAGCACTTATTGATCTTCACGAGCTTGTGGATCATGGTTCGACGAGTAATTTCGGTCGGGTGCGCTGTCAGTACTAGTTCAATATTAAGCTCGCGCACTGCTTGCGCTGTATCTAACTTGCTAATGTCATTTTGAGCAAGTTTAGAGAATAGGGAGTTAATTGCGTCTGGTTCACAAACATGAGCATCACAGTGGCGAGAGATGGTATGGTACTGCTCTGCCATGTTAGTCAGGTTGAGAAATTGGTTGAATGCGTGAGCAACAGGGGTTAATTGCTCATTTGGCAGGCTTTTAATCTCATCAATCAAGCTATCTCTGTCTTGTTGATTGCCTGCGAGGGCGGACTTAGAAAGTTTACGAATGGTTTCTACTTTCTCTAGAAGTACGTCACCATGTGCATCCTTGATGGTGTTACCGAGCAAGTGTCCTAGCATGCTCACATTGCTTCTGAGCGCAGAGTATTTCTCGTTCATTATCTTCCTGCCTTGTAAAAAAATTACATCCAATGTTCCTTGTTAGGTAGACAATCTAGCGAAAAATATCGCTTCGAGTCAAATACTGTAGGCTAAGTTTGCAATAATTGTGCAAGCTAATGTAACGCTTTGCATGTGATGATAATGACTAAATATGTTGAAATTTTCTTACAGAATGGGAGGGGAACGGACTCCGTCCTATAGAAAACGGGATCGCTACGCTACTGGATAACTGGAGCGGGCTTCGCCGTTCTGGAAAACTAGACTTGATTCTTAACCATAGTGGAGCAACTTTAGTTCTCCAGTTCTCCAGTTCTCCAGTTCTCCAGTTCTCCATAGGGCGTAGCCCGTTCTCGCTCTGTATTTAAAAACAATACTTATGCATCGCTTTCGACAATACATCTATGGTTGGGTCGATAAATTCAAAGGCGAGGAACTCGTCTGGCTGGTGGGCTTGGTCAATGGAGCCAGGGCCTAGAACCAATGTTGGGCACAGCTGCTGCAAGAATGGGGCTTCAGTACAGTAGTTTACTGTTTCAGAACTAGTACCACAGATCTCTTCAACACCACCGATAAATGGATGGTCATGCTGACATTCGTAGCCGGGGATAGGCTCGTGAAGCGGCGTGATCGAGATTCTACCCGGCCACTTGGCTTCGATTTCTTTGAGTGCGCCGCGCAGCATGTTATCTAGTCCATCTAGACTGATTCCCGGCAAAGGACGAACATCGTAATGCAGCTCACAACAGCCACAGATACGGTTAGCGCTGTCACCACCATGAATGTGGCCTAGATTTAACGTCGGGCTAGGAATGGCAAAACCTGGATGATGATACTCTTTAATCAGCTTGACGCGTAGCTGCATTAAGGCAAATAGAACCTCATGCATGATTTCGATAGCATTAACCCCTAAAGCAGGATCAGATGAATGGCCCGATTTGCCGGTTACTCGCACCGCATTGGCGACATGACCTTTATGGCCTCGAATCGGCACTAGGCTAGTTGGTTCGCCGATGATGCAGTAATCCGGTTTAAATGGGGCTGTCTCAGTGAAGTGGCGTGCGCCGAGCATGGTTGTCTCTTCATCACATGTTGCAAGCACATAGAGAGGTTTGGTCTGTTTGCTCCAATCAACTTTTTTAACCGCTTCTATAATAAAGGCAAAAAAGCCTTTCATATCCGCTGTACCCAAGCCATAAAATCGGTTGTTCGCTTCCGTCAACGCGTGAGGCTCGAAATTCCAGCGCCCTTCATCGAACGGTACGGTATCACTGTGCCCTGCCAAAAGCAGTCCGCCTTCACCAGAGCCTTTTTTGGCGATTAGGTTAAATTTGCCCGCTTCTACTTCAGTTAAGTTGACTTCAAAGCCTACGTCTTTCAGCCAAGTCGCTAACTTTTCGATCACTTTTGCGTTGCCTTCATCCCAACTGGAGTCCGTTGAGCTTATAGAAGAGGTAGAAATCAGGCCGCTGTAGACCTCAATAAAACTTGGTAATTGCATATTTAGTTTACATTCCCTGTTGACAGAGTTCGGCTAAGAAGGTAAAACACATATTAAATCACTTTTATTGAATAAAAAACCAATAAGAGCTGAATAATTTAAATTTATAGTCATTATCGAAATGACGTTTTTTACTCGAAATGGATGTCTGAGATGCTCAAAACCACAATCATAGGCGCAAGCGGTTATACCGGAGCAGAGCTTGCTTTGATGGTACATAAACACCCTGAACTTACGCTATCAGGTTTATATGTTTCCGCCAATAGCCTTGATGCAGGTAAAGACATCGCACAGCTTCACGGCAAGCTGGCCGGAATTATTAGTCAACCAGTGCTTCCTCTCAAAGATGTTGAAGCTGTGGCTAATCAAACGGATGTGGTTTTCCTTGCCACTGCGCATGAAGTAAGCCATGACCTAGCGCCGCAGTTTTTAGCGCAAGGTTGTCAGGTCTTTGATTTGTCTGGCGCCTTTCGCGTTAAAAAAGAAGGCTTCTACAGCGAGTTTTATGGTTTTGAACACCAGCATGATGCTTGGTTAGACAACTCAGCCTACGGAATGGCTGAATGGAACGCACAAGCGATTAAACAGAGTCAGCTTATTGCGGTACCAGGCTGTTACCCAACAGCTTCACAGTTAGCGGTTAAGCCTTTACTCGAAGCGGGTTTAGTAGATACGGCTCAATGGCCTGTGATTAATGCCACTAGTGGTGTTTCCGGTGCTGGCAGAAAAGCATCGATGACCAATAGTTTTTGTGAGGTCAGCTTACAGCCATACGGTGTATTTAATCATCGTCATCAGCCGGAAATCGCTAGCCACTTAGGCACAGATGTGATTTTTACCCCGCATCTTGGCAATTTTAAGCGTGGCATTCTCGCCACTATTACGCTCAAGTTGGTGGCTGGTGCATCCGAACAACAAGTTAACACTGCGTTTAACGCGGCTTATGAAAACAAATCGGCAGTGCGTCTATTAGAGTCAGCATTGCCGAATATTCAAGATGTAGAAAATACACCTTTCTGCGATTTAGGTTGGAAGGTTCAAGGCGAGCACGTCATCGTTGTTTCAGCGATCGACAACTTGCTCAAAGGTGCATCAAGTCAAGCGATGCAATGTTTAAACATCCACTACGGATTTCCAGAGCTGACTGCTCTTGTTTAACTGAGCAGAGAAGGAAAAGTAATGACAGATAACAAACTTACTCCATTAGTGATCAAATTAGGCGGTGCTGCACTGTCGTGTTCTGAGACTTTAAGCCAGGTATTCGGTGCTATTGCCCAATACCAAAAGCAAGCTCAGCGACGAATTGTGATCGTTCACGGTGGAGGTTATCTGGTGGACGATCTAATGGCGAAGCTGCAACTTGAGACAATCAAGAAAGAAGGTCTTCGCGTAACCCCTTATGAGCAAATCCCTGTGATTGCAGGCGCGCTAGCCGGAACAGCCAACAAGATGCTGCAAGGCCAAGCGATCAAAGATGGCCTTAATGCAGTTGGTTTGAGTTTAGCGGATGGTGGCTTATGTCATGTCAAAGAGCTAGACCCAGAATTAGGCGCAGTAGGTAAGGCGACGCCAGGAGACTCAACCGTGTTGCAAGCAATTTTGCAAACGGGCGCGCTACCTATCATCAGCTCTATTGGCCTAACCGAGCAAGGCCAGATGATGAATGTCAATGCAGACCAAGCGGCGGTAGCTGTGGCTGGAGCCTTAGATGCTGAACTGGTTCTACTGTCGGATGTTAGCGGTGTACTGGATGGCAAAGGTCATTTAATCAAAAGTCTTGATGAGAAAGAAGCGCAGAACCTCATCAATGGTCATGTGATTACTGACGGCATGATTGTCAAAGTGAACGCGGCACTTGAAGCGGCTAATGACTTGGGTCGACCAATTGAAGTTGCAACATGGCGTTATCCAGAAAAGCTCGCCGAGCTATTTGCCGGACAGAGCATTGGAACCCAGTTTTTACCACAGTAGTTGTTAGTAAAGAATTAGAGCTGAATGCATAGCGCGTTGAGCGATAAAAATAGATTAAACAGGAAGTAACCCGCAGCACTGACCGCCACGCGCAGCGCCGGGATTTGGAGAAAGAAAAATGAGCAAAGTTCAAGTAAATAAAGTAGTTGTCGCATATTCTGGCGGTCTGGATACATCAGTGATCATTCCATGGCTAAAAGAGAATTACGATTGTGAAGTGGTTGCTTTCGTCGCCGATGTCGGTCAAGGCGCGGAAGAGCTAGAAGGCATTGAAGAAAAAGCCAAAGCGTCTGGTGCATCGGAGTGCTACATTGCTGACCTTAAAGAAGAGATGGTGGCAGACTACATCTACCCAACTCTAAAAACAGGTGCTTACTACGAAGGTAAGTACTTACTAGGTACTTCAATGGCTCGTCCAATCATTGCTAAAGCGCAAGTGGAAGTTGCACGTAAGGTTGGTGCTGATGCGCTTTGTCATGGCTGTACCGGTAAAGGTAATGACCAAGTTCGTTTTGAAGGTGCATTTGCGGCACTCGCACCGGACCTACATGTGATTGCCCCTTGGCGTGAGTGGGATCTTGTCAGCCGTGAAGAGTGTCTTGATTACCTAGCTGAGCGTAATATCCCTTGTACTGCATCGTTAACGAAAATTTATTCACGTGATGCGAATGCTTGGCACATCTCGACAGAAGGTGGTGTGTTAGAAGACACTTGGAATGCACCAAACGATGATTGCTGGGCATGGACAGTCGATCCAGAGCAAGCACCTAATGAAGCGGAATTCGTAACGCTAAAAGTTGAAAAAGGCGAAGTGGTAGGTGTTGATGGTGAAAACATGACACCGTACAACGCACTTGTGTACCTGAATGACAAAGGTGTGAAGCATGGTGTTGGACGTATCGATATCGTTGAAAACCGCCTAGTAGGGATGAAGTCTCGTGGTTGTTACGAAACTCCGGGAGGCACTATCATGATGGAAGCGCTTCGCGCAGTAGAGCAGCTTGTGCTAGATAAAACTGCATTTGAGTTCCGTGAAGAGCTTGGTGTAAAAGCTTCTCACCTAGTTTATGACGGTCGTTGGTTTACTCCGCTATGTAAGTCAATTCTGGCGGCATCAGAAGAGCTAGCCCAAGACGTGAATGGTGAAGTCGTGGTTAAGCTATACAAAGGTCAGGCGACAGTGACTCAGAAGCGTTCAGACAACAGCCTTTACTGTGAAGAGTTTGCAACCTTTGGTGAAGATGAAGTTTATGACCAAAGCCACGCTGAAGGCTTTATCCGCCTTTACTCGCTATCAAGTCGTATCCGTGCTCTGAATAGTCAGAAGAAATAATCACTAACGATTAGAAATCTAGAGCCCACTTGGTTAACCAAGTGGGCTTTTTACTTTTCAGAGAAGAGAGTTAGTTTAATAAATTGGTTTTGAATAAATATGTTAAAAAAGTGAATTAATACTTTATTTTTGATTTAATTTGCCGTAACTTTGAACCATCAAACAATACTGAATCTAATTCAGAGTTAACGAAAGCAATTTTACTAACCGGCACGACTAGTGAGCACAGGTAATCAGGAGAAACGCGATGGCATTATGGGGCGGAAGATTTACCCAAGCAGCAGATACGAGATTCAAAGATTTTAACGACTCATTGCGCTTCGATTACCGATTAGCTGAACAAGATATCGTGGGTTCAATCGCTTGGTCAAAGGCTTTACTCTCTGTTGATGTTTTAACGGAACAAGAACAGCAAAAACTAGAGCTTGCTTTGAATGAGCTTAAGCTCGAAGTGATGGAAGACCCACATCAAATCTTGCGTTCAGACGCGGAAGACATCCACTCTTGGGTTGAGCAGCAGTTAATTGGCAAAGTGGGCGATCTTGGTAAAAAGCTTCACACTGGGCGTTCACGTAATGATCAGGTGGCAACCGACCTAAAACTCTGGTGTCGTCAGCAAGGTCAGCAGTTATTGATGGCGCTTGATCGTCTTCAAGCACAAATGGTGTCAGTGGCGAAAGTGCATCAAGACACGGTTTTACCGGGTTACACCCACTTGCAGCGTGCTCAGCCGGTTACATTTGCCCATTGGTGTCTCGCCTATGTAGAAATGTTTGAGCGTGACTACTCACGTTTAGAAGATGCCATTACTCGTCTTGATACGTGTCCTTTAGGTTCTGGAGCCTTGGCGGGTACTGCGTATCCAATCGACCGTGAAAAAGTAGCCCATAACCTTGGCTTCCGTCGTGCGACTCGTAACTCGCTTGATTCAGTGTCAGATCGTGATCATGTGATGGAGCTGATGTCAGTGGCGTCAATCTCAATGTTGCATCTATCTCGTCTTGCTGAAGATATGATCTTCTACAATTCAGGTGAATCCAATTTTATTGAGCTAGCCGATACAGTAACGTCGGGTTCTTCACTGATGCCGCAGAAGAAAAACCCAGATGCTCTTGAGCTTATCCGTGGTAAAACGGGGCGCGTTTATGGCTCTCTAGCTGGCATGATGATGACAGTGAAGGCTTTGCCGCTTGCATACAACAAGGATATGCAAGAAGACAAAGAAGGCTTGTTTGATGCCCTAGATACTTGGAACGACTGTATGGAAATGGCAGCGTTATGTTTCGATGGTATCAAGGTCAACGGTGAGCGTACTCTAGAGGCGGCTAAGCAAGGCTATGCCAATGCCACTGAACTCGCAGATTACCTCGTCGCGAAAAAGATTCCGTTCCGTGAAGCGCACCATATTGTGGGTGTAGCGGTTGTTGGCGCGATAGCTAAAGGTTGTGCACTAGAAGAACTTTCGATTGCTGAGCTAAAAGAGTTCTCACCAGTGATTGAAGAGGATGTCTACGACATATTAACCATCGAGTCTTGCCTGGAAAAACGTAGTGCGCTTGGTGGTGTATCGCCAAAACAGGTTGCTTACGCAGTAGAACAGGCCGAAGGCCGACTGATTAAGCGCGACGCTTCAGCAGTGAATGTGCGTCCGGCTCGTTTAACCGATATCGAATCTTTAGAAGGTATGGTCGCTTATTGGGCGAACATGGGTGAAAATCTACCACGTTCACGTAGTGAGTTAGTGCGTGATATCGGATCTTTTGCCGTGGCAGAGCACAATGGAGAAATTACTGGCTGCGCCTCTTTGTATGTCTATGATTCAGGGTTAGCAGAAGTTCGCTCGTTGGGTGTTGAAGCGGGCTGGCAAGGTCAAGGGCAGGGTAGCGCAATTGTTCAGTATCTGGTTGAGAAGGCGCGTCAGATGGCGATTAAGAAAGTATTCGTTCTTACTCGTACTCCTGAGTTCTTTATGAAGCAATCCTTCTTGCCAACATCGAAGTCCTTGTTACCTGAGAAAGTGCTTAAAGATTGCGACCAGTGCCCAAGACAACACGCATGTGATGAGGTGGCATTAGAAGTGAACCTTGCAGAGCAAGCAATAGCACGGGTAAACGTTGCCTAACTAACTGATTCAGAAAGAACCAAATAAAAGATCAAAAAAGATCGAAGTTTTTGGGAACTATTAAGAAAAAGCCAGGTCTATTAAAGTACCACTGCTTTTTCTTAGAAGAATCTAAGAAGGCCCCAAACCATAATTGGTTTTGGGGCTTTTTTCTTTTTTGCTCTCCATAATCGATGCCATAGCTTCGTTGTCAAAAAAACTCACTGGAATGCCAGCCCAGCTATCAAATAGGCAAGCTATGCTCATAGGATTCGTTTTTTTATCCTCCTTGCTCTGACACCGATTATTTTGAGCAAGTCCGTTTTAACTATTGTTTCTTTTTTTGCGCTTTCGCCAAGGCAAGATGACAAATCGCATCCAGAGATGAAGGAACAGCAAACCGTTGAAGGCAAAGCCTGCCATAATGAGCGCGATAGACTCGATGCTCTGAGGGTTGTCACGAAATGCGAACCACCATACGACCCAACATAACACGGATAAGACAGTGAGCTGATCCATGCAGCGTTGGCATCGGCCTATTTTCTTCCAGAACCAGTCACTATTTTTGCAGTATTTACATGTCATGATTGCGGTTAATTCGGTAACATACGAGGTCTTAGCATATCTCAATTAACCTCAAAGTGATAAACATGATCGAACGTCAACAAACCAAACAACGAATGAGCCGTATTGTAAAGCACAATGGAACTATCTACCTTTGTGGCCAAGTTTGTGCAGACGCAACTAAAGGCATTACTGAACAGACTCAAACCATGCTAGATAAGGTTGAAGAGTTACTGCTAGAAGCGGGCAGTGATAAAGAGCATATGCTTTCAGCGACTATCTACATCAAGGATATGAAAGATTTCCAAGAAATGAATGCTGTTTGGGATGCTTGGGTTCCGGAAGGTCATGCACCTGCTCGCGCATGTGTAACCGCAGATATGGCACGTGAAGCTTTATTGGTTGAAATCTCTGTGATTGCTGCAGAAAAGTAACCGCAAGAACGACGAAAAAAACGAGCTATTTAGCTCGTTTTTTTCTTGAATATTTATTGCTCAGCTACTATTGAGCTAAGTAAGCATCTAGCTCTTCACTGCCACCAATATGCTTACCACCGATAAATACTTGCGGCACTGTTGTGCGGCCAGAAATAGCGCGCAGACTTACTGTTGTCGCATCTTTACCTAGAATGATCTCTTCATATTGAAGGTCGTTGTCAATCAGTGCTTGTTTAGCTTTGACACAGAACGGACAGCCCGGCTTACTAAATACGGTAATCGATTCTTGAGTTTTGAATTCTGGTGCTACGTGTTTAAGCATTGTATCCGCATCAGACACTTTGAACGGGTCGCCCGGCTCGTTTGGTTCAATGAACATCTTATCTACCACACCATTTTTCACTAGCATGCTGTAACGCCATGAGCGTTTGCCAAAGCCTAGGTCATTCTTGTCAACCAACATACCCATGCCGTCAGTGAACTCGCCATTACCATCCGGAATAAAAGTGATGTTTTCTGCTTCTTGGTCTGACTTCCAAGCATTCATTACGAAAGTATCGTTAACAGACATACAGATGATTTCATCAACGCCGTGGTCTTTAAAAACTGAGAACAACTCGTTGTAACGCGGCAGATGGCTAGATGAACAAGTCGGAGTGAAAGCGCCCGGCAAGCTAAACACAATCACGGTTTTATCTTTAAATAGCTCATCACTGGTGACGTTAACCCATGCGTCACCTTGACGAATCGGGAATGTAACTTGCGGTACGTTTTGACCTTCTTTAGATGCAAACATATTGGTTTCCTTAATAGCGGATTATTCTAATTTTATTATGGAGTCTTATCAGTGTAGTGACTGTGCTCTGTCTCGATGGGTTTATTATTGAAGAAATTCTTTGATAGCTCTAATCGTTTAATGTTATGGTTTTGATAGATGATTTCTATCTTAAAGATGGGGAGTAGAGGTAATGAATATTCGTGATTTTGAGTATTTGGTCGCGCTTGCTGAGCACAAACATTTCCGGAAAGCAGCAGAAGCTTGCTTTGTCAGTCAGCCAACACTAAGTGGTCAAATTCGTAAATTGGAAGATGAGCTAGGCACGGCACTTTTAGAGCGTAGTAGTCGCCGAGTACTGTTCACTGATGCGGGCTTACAACTGGTCGATCAAGCTAAGCGTATTCTGTCAGAGGTGAAAACCTTCAAGGATATGGCAAGCGGTCAAGCAGGTGAAATGGTTGGTCCTATGCATATTGGTTTTATTCCAACCGTAGGTCCTTATCTACTGCCGAAAATCATTCCTATGCTCAAAGAAGCTTTTCCTGATCTAGAGCTGTTTTTGCATGAAGCACAAACTCATCAACTGGTTCGTCAGTTAGAAGATGGTAAGTTAGATTGTTTGGTGTTGGCATCGGTTGCGGAAACCGCGCAGTTCAAAGAGATTGAAGTTTACAACGAGCCACTGAGCATCGCAGTGCCTTGTGACCATGAATGGGCCAAGCTAGACCAAGTTGATATGCTCGAGCTCAATGGTAAAACCGTACTGGCGCTTGGAGATGGGCACTGTTTACGCGATCAAGCATTAGGCTTCTGTTTTGCTGCTGGCGCGCAAGACGATGAACGCTTTAAAGCGACCAGCTTAGAAACCCTGCGTAATATGGTGGCCGCAGGCGCGGGCATTACTTTGTTGCCAGAGTTGTCGTTACCGAAAGAAAAAGAGAAAGATGGGGTATGTTATGTCCCAGCTACTAATCCGGTTCCTTCACGCAGTATCGTGTTGGCGTATCGACCAGGCTCTCCGCTAAGGTCTCGCTTTGAACAGTTAGCTCAAGCTATTAAAACTCAGCTTGAAGACAACTGATAAGTTACAGGCAAAAAAAGAGGTTGATGCGAAAACATCAACCTCTTTTCTTTTCGTGCTGTAATACGTTAGAACAGCTCTTCGCCACCATCAGAAGTGTAGATACTGTCAGTAATCTCACTGGTGACGTACTCGGTAGGTTCAGTACCTTCTAAGAAGTATTCAAACATAGAGCTAGAGTCGAACTTATTGGTCAAGAGACCAGAGTCTCGATCAATTCGAACTCGTACTATATTTTGCGGAATCGTTTTGCTTTGCTGAGGAACTCCTGCTAGCGCTGTACGCATAAAGTCGACCCATGCCGGTTGAGCTGTTTTTGCCCCTGCTTCAGCACCGGTAATCTGATCTTTGCCGAGATTACTGTTCGTTTTGGTTCGGCCTAGCTTACGCGTGTGATCATCGAAACCGACCCAAGCGATAGCGACCATTCCTGGGCCATAACCGTTATACCAAGCATCTTTAGAGTCGTTAGTAGTACCGGTTTTACCACCAATGTCGCGACGTTGTAGCTTCTGAGCGCGCCAACCGGTACCGTTCCAACCTGTACCGTCACGCCAGTTACCGCCACCCCAGACATTGCTGTACATCATTTCGCGCATCAAGAATGCAGTTTGCTCTGAGATCACTTGTGGAGCATATTGAGGCTCTTCAGTGACTTCAGTTGTCACATCTTGCTCGGCAAATTCATTGTCACTCGTGACAGCTTGAGTACAGTCTTGATGACAGACGACTTTTGGTGATGCTTCGAATTCTAGGTCACCAAATGGGCCTTCTACCCGGCTGATATAGAAGGGTTCTACATAGTAACCACCATTCGCAAACACTGAGTAGCCTTGAGCCATTTTCATTGGTGTTAAGCTACCCGCTCCAAGAGCAATGGTTTCTGAACGCGGCACTTGGTCTATATCGAAACCAAAGCGTGTTAAGTATTGGCGCGTTTCATCAAGGCCGACTTCACGTAACACGCGCACAGCCATCACGTTCTTCGATTGTGCTAAACCAATACGTAAGCGAGTAGGGCCAATGTAAGTTGGTGGCGAGTTCTTTGGTCGCCAAGCTGTACCTTGACTCTTATCCCATTGGTTAATCGGAGCGTCATTGATCAGGGTCGCGAGTGTTAGCCCCTTATCGATTGCTGCGGCATAAATAAAGGGTTTAATACTTGAACCAACTTGACGTACTGACTGAGTGGCACGGTTAAACTTGTTATGAACAAAGTTAAAACCACCAACTAAAGACAAGACCGCGCCATTTTCAGGGTTCATGGCAACAAATGCGGTGTTCGCATTCGGTACTTGGCTTAGGTGCCAAGCGATGGTTGGCTCTTGGCCTTCAACTGTGCTTTCAACTTCACGCACCCAAATTTGCTCACCTTCAGCTAAGACATCTTTGGCATTGCTTGGTGGTGGGCCCTGGCGATCATCAGTCAGGAATTTACGTGCCCACTTGATGCCATCCCACTCTAACGTGTTGATCCCTTGGTCCTTAACCCAAATGGTTGCTTGTTTGCTATCTACCTTAGTGACAACAGCAGGAACGAGCTGACCATAAGTTGGAACGTTATCGAGCGTTTTATCTATTTTCTGCTCATCAAGGGCTGGTTTGCCTGGCTGCCAGAGAACCTTTTCTGCACCGCGGTAGCCGTGACGCTCATCGTAAGCCAGCAAGTTGTTGATTGCCGATTTGTTTGCGGCTGCTTGAAGCTTTGAATCTACGGTGGTGTAGATGTTCATACCTGAAGTGTACGCTTCTTCCTGACCATAGCGAGCAACCATCCAAGCTCGAGCTAGCTCTGCAACGTATGGAGCACTTAACTCAATTTCTGCACCATGATAGCGAGCAACGATCTCTTCACCACGAGCCTCATCATACTCCGCCTGAGTTATGTATTTCTCGTCAAGCATACGCAGTAGCACGACATTACGACGGTTCGTCGCACGTTCGAGTGAGTAAATAGGGTTCATGGTTGAAGGCGCTTTTGGCATGCCGGCAAGCGTCGCGATTTCACTGAGTGTGAGGTTTTGAAGCTCTTTACCAAAATAGGTTTGCGCTGCGGCACCAAAGCCATAAGAGCGATAGCCTAAGAAGATCTTATTGACGTATAACTCCATGATCTCTTCTTTACTAAGAAGTTGTTCTATATGGATAGCAATAAAGATCTCTTTGATTTTTCGCATGATCTTCTTTTCATTGGAAAGGAAGAAGTTACGAGCTAGCTGCTGAGTAATGGTACTTGCACCTTGCTTGGCCGAGCCTGAAAGAGCAACCACTACGGCCGCACGAGTGATACCGATCGGGTCGATACCTGGGTGATCGTAAAAGCGGCTATCTTCTGTTGCAATTAGCGCCTCGATCAGATGCTGTGGAATATCGTCATAAGCAACGGGGATACGACGTTTCTCACCAAACTGGGAGATCAGTTTACCGTCTTGGCTAAACACCTGCATTGGAGTTTGCAGTTTTACGTCTTTCAATGTGGCTACGTCTGGTAGCTCTGGCTTCACATACAAGTAGAAGCCGAATATCGTACCGACCCCAAGAATTATGCAAATCAATGTGAATATAAGTAGTCGCTTTATGAACTTCACCGGAGATTCCCTGATTGATTGGGTTCACTAAATGTAAACCCTTGTACTTTAAGCTAAAAATCTAGCTCATTTTGTCTATGTGCTTATTTAACCATCAATTTAAGCAAATGAGCTAAGCAAAAAGTACGGAGCTAAGCTGCATGGGTAAATCATTAGTTACAGGCATTGAAATTGGACACCACAGTATTAAAGCGGTGGTTCTCAAGCCAAACAAGGGCACATTTGCTCTTGTCGACTATCGAGAATTGCCAATCGAAGCGGGCATTTTCTCTGATAACCATATGTCAAATTATCAGAAAATTGTAAAGAAACTCAAAGAACTAAGGAAGAGTTTGCCGCGATTTAGTACGAAAGTTGCATTGGCGATACCAGATAATGCGGTAATAAGTAAGGTATTACAGATAGATAGCGGGCTTAGCGACAATGAAATTGAGTATGCTATTTCTGACGCATTTTCCCATCAAACTCCGTTTTCAATTGATGAACTCTACTTAGATTATGTCCCGCTGACCGCGGATAGACAGTCATCGCAAACTCACTACCAAGTATACGCGACGAAAAAAGAGCTGGTTGACCCTAGAGTAGAAGTGTTCAAAAGCGCTGCCTTTCAACCCGTAGTGGTTGATTTACGTGCCCATGCTTTAGTGCATATTTGGCAGCTTGCTGCACGACAACAGGTTAAAGCCGACTGGCTTATGATAGATGTTGGTTTTGACCACGCTTCGTTGTGTATGGACCTTGCTGATAAAGCGCCTTTTTGCAAAGACATCGTTTTGGCAATCCATGAAAAAGAGGTGGATTCAAACCTTTGCTTAAGTCTGGCGCAAAGCCGTGAAGAGTTCACCGCTGAGTTACTAGATAAAATCCAACGCAATTTACAGCTTATTGCTTCAATGCACGGCAAGAGTGTTAAAGGGATTTGGCTGTCAGGTGTAGGGGCTACCATGCCTGCTCTTGCGAATGAAATCAGCACGCGCTTTGCCATTGAGTGTGAGCTTCTTAACCCGCTTACTCTTTTTTCAACAACTAGCCAACAGCCATCCGATAATCTGTTGACCCACGGGCATAGGTTCACATCGGCGGCTGGGATTGCTCTGCGCGCGCTCACTTGGTTGGAGAGTCGTCATGCTGCATAGCATCAATCTATTGCCGTGGCGTGAAGAGCTGCGAGATTATCGCCAAAAGCGCTTTAGACTGCTGATGATGGTTACGCTAATCATTGCTGTGATTATCCAGTGGGGCATCGGCAGTTATATAGAGCAGCAACAGGATCGGCAATCTGAGCGTAATGACTACCTTGTACGTCATGGAGAGCAATTGGACCAACAGCTTAACCAACTGAAAGTCGTCGAACGCGAACATCAAGCTCTACTTACCCGTTTGTCGGTTATTGAGGGGTTGCAGAAAGAGCGCAATAAAACTACAGACTTTATGAATTTATTGCCTGAGCTGATTCCAGCTGGTGTTTACATCGACAAGCTAAAGATCAATGGCCTGCAGGTTGAGCTTGTTGGGATCAGCGATTCAACTTCTCATCTTGCCACCATGCTAGACAACCTCGAAAAATCACCCGCAGTAACTAACGTCGAGATGCATTCCATTGTTCATGGTACGACTCGATTTGCCAGTAAGTACCAATCATATCGTGTCTCTTTTTCTCTTTTAGGAGGTCAGAGTGAATCGCTTTAACCTTGATATTGAAGAGATAGGCGAGTGGCCACTTACTTATCAGCTAGTCGTGATCGCGGTGTTGATGGCGATGTTACAGGGAGGCGGTTATTGGCTTTTGGTTCAGCCTGAGCTTGAACAACTCGATGTTCTTAAACAGCAAGAGCAGCAGCACAAAACCTCAATAGCACTGAAAACGAAAAAAGTGGTGTTGTTACCTAGAATGAAGGCTCAGCTTGATGAGCTGTCACAGCGGTATGACTATCTATCGCGTCAATTACCCGCGCAAAAAGAGCTCGCTTCTATGTTGGCGTCAGTTAATCAGGTCGGCTTACAAAACTCCCTGACTTTTACCCGAATTGATTGGGGACAAAAGCACGATCAAACGTTTCTGTACAAGCTTCCACTCAACATTGAATTGACCGGTGACTATCACGATATCGGCGACTTTTCTGCCGCAATTGCCTCGCTAGCGCGAATGATAAATTTTGATGATGTCTATTGGCACCGTGTCAGTTTAGAAAGTAGCACGCTGCATTTTCGCGTTCGAGCCTACACCTATCAGCTTAAAAGTGAGGTCAAAGATGAAAATTAATCGGCTATTGCCTTTGATTGCTTTGGTGTCTGGCTGCAAGGCAAATCAAGCTCCACTTGAGGAATACTTAGCGCAACTTAAGCGTGATGCTGAAGTGGAGGTGTATGAACTTGCCCCGCTTATAGGTGTTCAAAGCTCCAAATATACTGCCCACCAAGTTAGGCAGCCATTCGAGCTACCCCAAGCTGCACTGTCCATTAACCAGCAAAAGTTAGCAATAGATTGTTGGCAACCTAAACGCAACGCGAGTCAGTTGGCGACTTTTCCGTTGAGCCAATTACGACTAAAAGGCGTGATGAGTCGAGGTGGAAGAAAGTCAGCGCTTATTGAGGCGCCAACCGGTCACTTGGTACAAGTTAACTCAGGCAGTTATCTGGGGCTGAATCATGGTAAGGTCACCAAGGTTACTGATGGCTATGTGTTGGTGCGAGAAGCCATCGCAGACGGTCTCGGATGCTGGCAGTTACGTAATACTAAATTAGCGCTTAAGTAGAGAACGGATAGAGATGAATAGGATAAAAGGATTGGTGGCTTTTACTAGACGCTGTTTGCAATGGCTCACCTTGTTTGTGGTGTTCCTACCCAGTGTTGTTTATGCCCAAGAGCAAAATGACAATCTTCTGCAAGGCTTGGATTTTAAAATCGATGAGCAGCGTAACGCGCAAATTGTCCTAACCTTGTCCGACTCACGTGCTGTGGTCGATATACAAAAAGTGGCGCAGGGGTTAAGTATTACCTTGCCACAAACCCAAGTGACGGAAGCCTTAATTAAGGTATTTGACGTGACCGAGTTTGGTACGGTAGTGCGTGACATTGAAGTCTTTCGCCATCCAGACAAGGTCGAGTTGATAGCGGCAATTAATGGGGACTTTCGTTACCACGATCAACTTGAAGGGACGCGCCTGCAAGTGACCGTGGAAAATAGTAGCGATGGTCAGCAGGTAGACAAAACAAGCCTTCTCGATAAGCCAGGCAAAAAGCTATCACTTAATTTTCAAGATATTCCGGTTAGAAATGTGTTGCAACTGATCGCCCATTACAATGATTTCAACTTGGTTGTTTCCGATTCAGTGACTGGCAATCTGACCTTACGCCTTGAAGAGGTATCATGGCAGAAGGTGCTCGACATCATCTTGCAGGTCAAAGGGTTAGATAAACGTGTTGAAGGAAGCATTGTTTTAGTCGCGCCAAAAGCGGAACTGGATGCTCGTGAGCAGCAGATGCTGGAGAAAGCGCGTTTACAGGAACAGTTAGGGGAACTGTCGTCGGACATCATCCAAGTTAAGTTTGCCAAGGCGGCCGATATTGCTGACTTAATCGATGGGGGCGGAGAGTTTAGCATGCTGTCCCCTCGGGGTTCTTTGAGTGTGGACGAGCGCACCAACACCCTATTGATTCGAGATTTAGAGCAAAATGTCGATGTTATTCGTTCTATTGTCGAATCACTCGATATTCCCGTTAAGCAGGTGCAAATCGAGGCGAGGATTGTCACGGTTAATGAAGGCAACTTGGATGAGCTTGGGGTACGTTGGGGATTTAGTAACACCAACGGCAGTACTTCTACTGGCGCCACTATTGAAGATAACGTATTCGATGTTGTGCCAATCGATGACATGCTTAATGTGAATCTTGGCGCAACTTCTGCCAATGCTTCGACCATCGCATTTCAAGTCGCCAAGCTTGGCTCCGACATGTTGCTTGACCTTGAGTTATCGGCATTACAACGAGAGTCGAAAGCAGAAGTCATCTCAAGTCCGCGTTTGATCACAACCAATAAAAAGCCAGCCTATATTGAGCAGGGCAGCGAGATTCCTTATCTAGAGTCATCTTCAAGTGGGGCAACCAGCGTTTCGTTTAAGAAGGCAGTACTCAGTTTAAAAGTTACGCCACAGATCACCCCTGATAATCGGCTAATTCTGGATTTGAGTGTGACCCAAGATAGGCCAGGTGATGTGGTGAAAACCGGTACCGGAGAAGCGGTGGCGATTAATACCCAAAGAATCGGTACCCAAGTGCTGGTGGAGAATGGAGAAACCGTGGTGCTCGGGGGCATTTTTCAACACAGCGTGACAGATGCGGTCGACAAGGTGCCTTTCTTTGGTGATTTGCCTCTGCTAGGGGCGCTATTTCGTCGTTCTTACCAACAAATGGGCAAAAGCGAACTGTTAATTTTCGTCACCCCAAGGGTAGTGATTGAGTAAGATTTTGGTTAGGGACGAAAATAAATTTGCATTAATGGCACCTTATCTAGATAATTTCGGGTCTTATCACGAATTATCTGTGAGGAATCGGTGCCACAAGCATCTCCATCGCTAGTATCACACTGGCTTTTCTTGTGGCGATGTCATTGAATTAACGTTGTAAATTACTGCTAAACATGGCTGAGAAACGCAATATTTTCCTTGTTGGCCCTATGGGTGCCGGCAAAAGCACAATTGGTAGACACCTAGCTCAACAGCTTCATATGGAGTTTGTTGATTCTGATACCGTTATTGAAGAACGTACTGGCGCAGATATCGCTTGGGTATTTGACGTAGAAGGTGAAGAAGGCTTCCGCGATCGCGAGGAAAAAGTGATTAACGACCTAACGGAAGAGCAAGGTATCGTACTTGCGACCGGTGGTGGTTCAATCAAGAGCAAAGAAAACCGCAATCGTCTTTCTGCACGCGGTATTGTTGTTTACCTTGAAACAACGATTGAAAAGCAGCTTGCTCGCACTAACCGCGACAAGAAGCGACCATTATTACAGACTGATAATCCACGTGACGTGCTTGAATCGCTAGCTGGCGAGCGCAACCCACTTTACGAAGAAATTGCGGATTACACAGTACGTACAGACGATCAAAGTGCAAAAGTGGTAGCCAACCAGATCGTAAAAATGCTAGAAGAACGTTAAGACTTTTTTTAGCAACTGGAGAATACCCATGGAACGGATTACGGTCAGCTTAGATGAGCGTAGCTATCCAATCTCAATTGGTGCCGGATTATTTAATGATCCGGCCCACCTTTCTTTCTTATCGGCAAAACAAAAAGTGGTGGTGATTTCTAATGTCACTGTAGCACCACTGTATGCGGATAAAATCCTCTCTCTTATCGAGCAACAAGGCTGTGAAGCGACAGTTCTTGAGCTGCCTGATGGCGAACAGTACAAATCATTAGACACCTTTAACACCATCATGAGCTTCCTACTTGAAGGCAATTACGCCCGTGATGTGGTGGTAGTTGCGCTCGGTGGTGGCGTGATTGGTGATTTAGTGGGTTTCGCTGCGGCCTGTTACCAGCGCGGTGTCGACTTTATCCAGATCCCGACGACGTTGCTGTCTCAAGTCGACTCATCTGTGGGTGGTAAAACGGCGGTTAACCATAAACTCGGCAAGAACATGATTGGTGCCTTCTACCAACCTAAAGCGGTGGTTATCGATACTGACTGTCTAAAAACTTTACCGCAAAGAGAGTTTGCTGCTGGTATTTCCGAAGTCATCAAGTACGGCATCATCTACGATCAAGACTTCTTTGTCTGGTTAGAAGAAAACCTCGATAAGCTGTATCAACTTGATGAACAAGCTCTGACTTACGCTATTGCTCGCTGCTGTGAGATTAAGGCGGAAGTGGTTGCTCAGGACGAAAAAGAGTCTGGAATTCGCGCATTGCTGAACCTAGGTCATACATTTGGTCATGCGATCGAAGCTGAGTTAGGTTATGGTAATTGGCTACATGGTGAAGCTGTTTCAGCAGGTACGGTGATGGCTGCAAAAACCGCTCAACTTCAAGGCCTTATCAATGAGCAGCAAGTTGAGCGAATTATCTCTATACTGAAAAGAGCCCAGCTACCAGTACATACTCCAGAAACGATGTCATTTGCTGATTTCATGAAGCATATGATGCGTGATAAGAAAGTACTCTCTGGTGAGCTTCGCCTTGTACTCCCTACCAGCATAGGGACTGCTGAAGTAGTTAAAGGTGTTCCAGAATCGATCATTGAACAAGCTATCGACTTCGCGCGCACTGTTTAAATCTTTTTGTTTTGTAGTACCAATCTGACCTTTGCCCCTATGAGGTTAAAGCGTTAGCTTGGTATTACTCGTATTTTCATTGGGATAACGTAATGAGCTTGGCGCATGATCCACGTGTGTTGGAGTTAGATTCACAAACAGAACTGCTAGAACGTTTGCAGCTGTTGACTAATTTTGGCTCGAATTTGGTCACACTTGGTGGTGCATCAGGTGCGGGTAAGACTTGGCTAGCACAATATTATCTAGAAGCTTGGGCGCAAGATAAAAACCAGTCGTTACTGATGTGTTACCCCAACCAAGATGAATCTCAACGTCGCTCAACTATCCTCTCTCAACTTATTTCCGAACCTCTTTTTAATCCGGCTGATTCTCTCGTTGAGTCTTTCACACGCATCATGCAGGGCGAGACCTGTGATGTAGTGATAGCGATCGATGATGCGCATTTGCTGACTGAGTCCTTCGTTTCTGAACTGTGGATGTTGGTACTTGAAGCTCAGGTTAACCCAGGTTGGACTGTGAATGTGCTGTTGTTCGCTCAATCGAACAGTCTAGATGCATTACTGACTCGATTGAGTTATGGTCAAGAACACAAGCCGATTGATCTTGAAATTGAACCACTTAGCCAAGAAGAAGCGGATCGATTCTTTGAACAATTGGTGATTCGGTTTGTCGAAGATGACATGGAAAAGCGCGTTCGAAACGCGTATCGAACGGTTGCTCGTCATCCTGGCGAAATCATGGCTTTAGGGGATCAAAAAGTGGAAAAAAGGATCATTATCCGCTCAATTGTGGGTTCACCAATCAATATTGCACTGTTGGTTATCACGCTACTGGTGTTAATCGGCGGTGGTTACTGGTGGATGATGTCGCAGCCATCGCCAGATGACAAAGCTCAGCAAATCACAGAATCTATCGAACAGACGGCAATACCGACACTATCGGAAGAGAGCGCTAGCCAAGAAAGTACCGCAGCGACAATTGAACCTGAACCTGTGGTTGATCCAACCATGGCGAATGCTGAAGATGACTCGCTCTCGCTACCACCAGATGTGACTGAGCAAATATCGAGTGTTGGCAATACCGATGAGGATCATCAGCGCGTAGTGATTACCTCTGATGTGGTTGATGCACTGATGGAAGGCAAACCTGAGAAGGCGGATACCAGTAAAATCGAACAAGTTGTCGAGCAATCGAAAACTGAGCAGGTTACCGAGCCTCAAGCAGCCGCCTCTTCAGATTCCGCAGCCGTAGCAGAAAGTGCTGCTGAAGAGGAAGTGGCGCCAAGTCCTACCGTAATCAAGTTCTCTTTCACTAAAGATGAGCTGAAAAGCTTTTCTCCACGTAGTTACACTCTCCAGTTAGCGGCAGTGAACTCACTTGAGGAAGTGCAGAATTTTATTGATCGTCACCAGCTCGCCAATCAGGTCTTTATCTATCCAACTCAACGCAATGGGGTGGATTGGTACATAGTGACGTACCAAAACTATCCAACCATTCAAGTGGCACGAGATGCGGTACAAGGGTTGTCTACTGAGCTGCAAAACGTAGAGCCTTGGGCCAAGTCTCTTAGTCAAGTGCAACGAGAGATTGACCGCGGCAATCAAGATAATTAGAAACTGGGTGTAATCCAGAAAATTGTCTGAGATTAATTACAAAATATGTTACATTCCGCAGCCTTAATTTGTGGTTGATAGATAGAGCAGTAGATGAAGAAGCAGCGAGCCTTCCTGAAATGGGCAGGTGGAAAATACGGACTTGTCGAAGATATTCAGCGTCACTTGCCAGAAGCTCGTAAGCTGGTAGAACCGTTCGTAGGTGCTGGGTCTGTATTTCTAAACACTGATTATGATCAGTACTTGCTCGCAGACATCAACCCAGATCTGATAAACTTGTACAACCTCCTCAAAGAAAACCCGCAAGAGTACATTACTGAGGCGAAGCGTTGGTTCTGCCCTGAGAATAATCGCAAAGAGGCTTACCTCGATATTCGCAGCCAGTTCAATGCCACAGATGATGTGATGTATCGTTCTTTGGCTTTCCTGTATATGAACCGCTTTGGTTTTAATGGTTTGTGCCGTTACAACAAAAAAGGCGGCTTTAATGTCCCGTTTGGTTCGTACAAAAAGCCTTATTTCCCGGAAGCTGAGTTAGAGTTCTTTGCCGAAAAAGCGAAGAAAGCGACGTTTGTCTGTGAAGGCTACCACGAGACTTTTAAGCGTGCGCGCAAAGGCAGTGTTGTCTACTGTGATCCGCCGTATGCACCGCTGTCAACGACAGCTAATTTCACCTCGTATGCAGGTAATGGTTTCACTCTCGACGACCAAGCTGCTTTGGCCGATGTGGCTGAGAGAGCGGCGGTTGAGCGTGGAATTCCAGTGCTGATTTCTAACCACGATACCACTTTGACTCGTCGTCTTTATCATGGCGCTGAGCTCAATGTCGTCAAGGTGAAACGCACGATTAGCCGCAATGGTGCAGGGCGTAACAAAGTTGATGAACTTCTTGCGCTATTCAAACCTGTTGAAAGCCAATAATCACATTTCATCACACTTCTCTATCATCTCACCTCTAGCTTAGGTAGAATTGCGCGCAAAGTTTCTTCAGTGTGCAATGATGCCCAATCAATACTAGAGGTCAGGTATGAAAGATTTCCTTATCGCTCCATCAATTCTGTCTGCGGATATGGCTCGCTTAGGCGAAGACGTAGAAAAAGTACTCGCAGCAGGGGCAGATGTGGTTCATTTTGATGTGATGGACAATCACTACGTACCTAACCTAACCTTTGGTGCGCCTATCTGTCAGGCACTGCGTGACTACGGTATTACTGCACCAATCGATGTACACCTTATGGTGAAGCCAGTGGATCGCATTATTCCTGACTTCGCTAAAGCAGGTGCATCTATGATCACTTTCCATATTGAAGCTTCTGAGCACGTTGATCGCACACTTCAGCTTATCAAAGAGCATGGCTGTAAAGCGGGTGTGGTACTCAACCCAGCGACACCGCTGTCTCATCTTGAGTACATCATTGATAAAGTAGACATGATTCTTCTGATGTCAGTGAACCCAGGCTTTGGTGGTCAATCCTTCATTCCAAAAACACTCGATAAGCTACGCGCAGTACGCAAAATGATTGATGAATCTGGTCGCGATATTCGCTTGGAAATTGATGGTGGTGTGAAGGTTGAAAACATCAGAGAGATCGCAGAAGCGGGCGCGGATATGTTCGTCGCAGGTTCGGCTATCTTCAACCAGCCAGATTACAAGCAAGTGATCGATGAAATGCGCGCAGAACTGGCTAAGGTTAACTAATTCAATGAGCAACATTAAGTTAATCGCATTCGATTTAGACGGTACGCTACTTGATAGCGTGCCTGATTTGGCGGTTGCTGCTGACCAAGCGGTACAAGCGCTAGGCTACCCAGCGGTGACAGAAGAGCAAGTGCGTGACTATGTAGGTAACGGCGCTGATGTTCTTATTGGTCGTTCGCTGAGTCGCAGCCTAACGGTCTCACCAGATTTAGACCCTGAATTGCATGCCAAAGCGCGTATTCTGTTTGATGACTACTACGAGCAAAGCGGACACAAGCTCAGCCACCTCTACCCAGCGGTAAAGGAAACCTTGGCAGAGCTGCACGAAGCGGGCTTTACCATGGCGCTAGTGACCAACAAGCCATCGAAGTTTGTCCCTGAGGTTCTGGCGAAGCACGGCATTGATAAGTACTTTGTTGATGTGATAGGTGGCGATACGTTCCCAGAGAAAAAACCTAACCCAATGGCACTAAATTGGCTGCTTGAGAAACATGGCTGTCAGCCACAAGAAATGCTAATGGTGGGTGATTCAAGTAACGATATCAAAGCGGCGAAAAACGCAGGCTGTCACTCGTTTGGTTTGACCTATGGTTACAACCACGGTGAGCCTATTTCTGCTTCTCAACCGAATTATGTCGCAGATACCATCGCAGATTTAGCAGAACTCTTAACGGTTTCAGCTTAATAGCGACAAAAGATCTTTTAAAATACTCGTTAATGAGTACACTGAGTAAACCGTGTGGATAGAAACCACGCGGTTTTTTTCATTATTTAGCATAAGAAGTCAAAGGAATTATTCCCATGAGCAAACCCATCGTATTGAGTGGTGTTCAACCATCAGGTGAACTAAGTATCGGTAACTACTTGGGTGCTCTACGTCAATGGCAGCAGATGCAAGATGATTACGATTGCCAATACTGTGTTGTCGACCTTCACGCAATTACGGTTCGCCAAGATCCGAAAGCGTTACACGAAGCGACTCTAGATGCACTAGCAATCTGTCTTGCAGTTGGTGTTGATCCGCAAAAGAGCACGCTATTTGTTCAGTCACATGTACCAGAGCATGCTCAACTTGGTTGGCTTCTTAACTGTTACACCCAGATGGGTGAACTGGGCCGAATGACTCAGTTTAAAGACAAGTCTGCACGTTATTCGAAAGATGCATCTAGCCAATTTGGTGATGTGAACGTGGGCTTGTTCGACTACCCAGTCTTGATGGCTGCAGATATTCTTCTCTACGGCGCGCACCAAGTGCCTGTCGGTAGTGACCAGAAGCAGCACCTTGAACTAGCGCGTGATATCGCTAACCGCTTCAACAACATCTACTCGCCAGAGCAGCCAATCTTCCAAGTGCCAGAGCCGTACATTCCAACGGTGAATGCACGTGTGATGAGCCTGCAAGATGCAACCAAGAAGATGTCTAAGTCGGACGATAACCGTAAGAACGTGATCACTTTGCTTGAAGAGCCTAAGTCAATCATCAAGAAGATTAACAAAGCTCAAACGGATGCAGAAACGCCACCGCGTATTGCTCATGACTGGGACAACAAAGCCGGTATTTCAAACCTAATGGGTCTTTACTCGGCAGCGACAGGTATGAGCTTTGAAGAGATTGAAGCTAAGTACCAAGGTGTAGAGATGTACGGTCCATTCAAGAAAGATGTCGGTGAAGCGCTCGTTGCAATGCTTGAGCCTATTCAAGCGGAATACCACCGTATCCGCGCTGACCGTGCTTATATGGATCAGGTGATGAAGCAAGGTGCTGAGAAAGCCTCTGCACGCGCAGCAGAAACGCTGAAGAAAGCATACGAAGCAGTAGGTTTCGTGGCACGCCCTTAGGGTAGAGTGGACTTCGTCCTATGGAACGCTGCGCTACTAGAAAACTAGATAGCTAGAGTTGTAAAAGCCGATGCAATAGCATCGGCTTTTTTGAACGATTTGAAATGCTTTACTTTGGGATAACGGAACGGGCTACGCCCTATGGAACGCTTTGCTTAGGGAAAGCGAGATTGAGCATTATCAAAACAAACCGTTGATACTTTAGGGTTGTTGAAAAACGCTAAGTTAGTTATCCAGTTATCCAGTTATCCAGTTATCCAGTTATCCAGTTATCCAGTTATCCAGTTATCCAGCTCTCCGTAGGACGAAGTCCGTTCCCACATCCTGCTTCCGCATTCCGCTTCCCTAACGAAGCGTTCGCTTTGGCTACTGCGCCCCTTCAAAGCCCATTTGGCGCCAAGCTTCAAAAGCGATGATAGCTACGGCATTCGAAAGGTTCAAGCTACGTGCGTCTGGCATCATTGGAATACGAATACGCTGCTCCATTGGCATGCTTTCGATGAGTTCAGCAGGCAAGCCGCGGGTTTCTGGACCGAACAGAAGTACGTCACCTTTCTGGAAGTTGGCATCGACATGATGGCCTGTTGTTTTGGTTGTACAGGCAAAAATTCGGTACTCACCGCGTTCTTTCTCTAGATACTCAACAAATGCTTGGTAGTCTTTATGGCGAGTAACGCGCGCTAGGTCGTGGTAATCCAATCCCGCTCGACGAACTTTCTTCTCTTCCAGATCAAAACCAAGCGGCTCGATAAGGTGAAGGTTGGCACCACAGTTGGCACATAAACGAATAATGTTACCAGTATTCGGGGCAATTTCTGGTTCGTAGAGGGCGATATCAAACATGACTAACTCTTAACGCTGATTGTTCAAAGGCTAGAAAGTATAAGGCGACTCTTGAAAGCCGCCAAGTCTGACGTTATTAGTTTTATATTGTGTATTGCGGTGACTAGGCTAAAGCTGCTGCGTAGTTATCGCTCACGGCATCCCAGTTTACGACATTCCACCAAGCCTCAATGTAGTCAGGGCGGCGGTTTTGGTAGCTGATGTAGTAGGCGTGCTCCCAAACATCGAGCGCCAAAATAGGCTCACCTTGAGCTCCTGCCACGTCCATTAGTGGGTTGTCTTGATTGCTGGTTGACGTAATGACAAGTTGTCCGTCTTTGACGATCAGCCAAGCAAAACCAGAGCCGAAAGTATTAATCGCTGCATCTGTAAATTGCTGTTGGAATGCTTCAAAGCTACCAAAGGTAGACACAATATCCTCGCCGAGTTTTCCTTGAGGAACACCGCCACCATTTGGTTTCATGCAATTCCAATAGAGGATGTGATTGTAGTAACCACCGCCATTATTGCGCACCGCGGGTGGCTGCTGAGAAATGTTGGCAAAGATATCTTTGAGTGTGGTGGACTCTAACTCGGTACCAGAAACTGCAGCGATAAACTTATCAAAATAGGTGCGATGGTGCTTACTGTAGTGCACTTCCATCGTCTTTGCGTCGATGTATGGCTCAAGTGAGTCGTAAGCATAAGGAAGTTCAGGGAAAGTGTGAGACATAGTAAATCCTCCATAATTGAAGGATTTACTTTAAATGATAATGAGATCTATTATCAACTGCCTCTTTTGTAGGGTTATTGCTCCGCACCGAGTGGAAGAGTGATTTCGACTCTTAACCCGCCGAGTTTACTCCGCTTCGCTTCGATGGTTCCGCTATGCTGGCGTATTGCACTTTCCGTGATGGTCAGGCCTAAACCTGTTCCGCCACTGTGTCTATCGCGCGCTGTTGAGACGCGATAAAACGGTCTGAATATCGCATCGAGTTCCTGATCAGGTACGCCTTCACCGTTGTCATCAACCGCAATCATGATTTGTTGGCTAGATTCAGTGAAAGTGACTTCGATGCGGTCTTTACCATAATAGATAGCATTGCGAACAATGTTGTCTAATGCGCTCATCAATAGTTTTGGATTACCTGAAATATTACGTTCAGGAATATCATTGAAGGAGAGGGTTTTAGCCATTTGTTCTGCTTCAAACTGAGCATCCGAGAGGATGGCTTCCCATAAACTCCCCATCGGCTGAGGTTCTCGGGTTAGATGGCTATCAACCTGCATACGAGACAACTCAAGTAGCTCGCCAATCATCTGCTCCAAGCGCTGAGCTTCGGTATCAATACGAACCAGTTCAGGGCTCTCACCTTGTTTTCGAGTCGCGAGGGCATTTGCCATCCGCAGTCGAGTCAGTGGAGAGCGCAGCTCATGGGAAATATCTGATAATAAGCGCTGTTGGCCTGAGATCATTTGATTAACCGCTTCCACCATCTGGTTAAAGCTTGTCCCCGCTTGGCGGAATTCACTGGTGCCTTTTTCAAGAGCAGGGTCAACCACAAATTCCCCTTTGGCGACACGTTTGGCTGCACGTTCCAGTTTACGTGCTGGTTGGCTGAGTGCCCATGCAAGCCACAGTAGCAGAGGAGTGCTGACCAGCATTACTGCAAACAATAACTGGAATGGTCTATCAAACATGCGCAGTAAGAATGGCGGTGGTTGATTCCATTTCACACCGATGTAGAGCAGTAAGTCTTGCTTGGCTAACGTGACAGGCAGTGGACCGGCAAGCATGTAGTGACCATAAAGTTTTTGCTTGGGTTCGCTATCGACTTCGACGCTAGTGATAAAGTTTTGAAGCGCGCGATACTTAAAGTCTTTGTGGTTTTGGGTTGTGAGCAAGTTGCCTTCTAGGTCAGTAACAAAGAAGCGCGGACGAGGATCTCTTGAAGAGCGTTTTCCACCTTCGAGCTTAAACAGAATGCGGGCAAGGTTGGTATCTTTGGCATAGCGCTTCTCGATATTCTGCTTCAGCTCGATCATGCGATCGTAGTGCTCAACTGGAATATCTCGCGCTTTGCGTGGATCGAGATGTGGCAGTGACAGTACCGCCATCAGCACCAAAAACATGGTAAACCAGAATATGGCGAAGATACGCCCATACAAGCTAGTGATCTTAGGTAGGCGCATTAGTCCTCCTCAACCAGTAAGTAGCCGCGTCCACGTAAGGTTTTGATGCGTGATTTGCCATCTTCTCGTTCTGGCAGTTTTTTCCGCAGGTTGGAGACGTGCATATCGATAGCACGATCGAAAGCGGCGAGACGTTTTCCAAGAACATCCAAACTCAACGCTTCTTTGGTTAGGGTTTGCCCAGGATTTTGGATAAAGTGGCTTAACAGAGCGAATTCTGTGGTAGTGAGTTCCATTTGCTCTCCCTGACAGTAAGCTTCCTGTTTACCGGGATACACTTGGATGTCTTGATATTCAATGCAGTCAGAGTTTTTCGAGCTTTTGCTTGCACTATTGCTTTGCGTACGACGTAGGATTGCGCGAATGCGAGCCAGCAGTTCTCTGTCGCTAAAGGGTTTTGGCAGATAATCATCCGCGCCCAGCTCTAAGCCAATGACTCGGTCTATCTCTTCGCCTTTAGCCGTCAGCATTAACACTGGTGTTTCCCAGTTTTCTCGCAGTCTTTTGAGGGTTTCCATTCCGTTGAGCTTAGGCATCATGACATCGAGTAAGATAAGGTCAATCTTGTCATTGAGTTGTGCCAGTCCTTCTTCGCCATTATTTGCCTCAGACACATCAAAGCCTTCAAAGGATAGGACTTCTTTAAGTAAGCTGGTTAGCTCGGTATCGTCGTCAATCAATAAGATATTTGGCATAACAAGGTCTCTACATAAGTTGGATATCTATATATTACTGTTAAATGACCAATTGATTTAGGGTCATTATCGCTCTTTACGATTCTTTACTCTCTCAATACGTTGCTTTACGCAGCAAGTCGTATTCTACACTCAAGCGCTGTGAGAACAGCTCAATCCAATAGACAAAGTGAAAGGTACGATTATGAAAATGACAAAGAAACTAGTAGTAGCGGCAGTTGTTCTTCCTCTAGCACTTGGCACAGCGAGTGCGTTTGCTTTCGGTGGCAAAGATGGTAAGAAAGGTGGTCACGGCGAGTGTGGTGGTGGCTTTGACCGCGGAATCATGCGTCAACTTGACTTAACTGATGCGCAAAAAGACCAGATGAAAGAGATGCGTGAGGCAAGCAAACAGGAAATGAAAGCGGCCTTTAAAGAGAACTTTGAAGCGCGCCATGCAGAGATGCAAGCACAAAAAGAGAAAGTTCAGGCATTGGTTCTAGCGGATAACTTTGACCAAGCGGCGGCAAACGAGCTTGCTAAGTCAATGGTTGAAAAGCAAACGGAACGTAAAGTGAAAATGCTAGAGAAACAGCATCAGATGTTGAGCATCTTAACTCCTGAGCAGAAAACAAAATTTGTTGAGTTGCAACAAGAGCGTTCAGCAAAATGCCAAGAGAAAATGCAAGAGCGTTTTACTCGCTAGAGATAGTATTGAATTAAGGCGGCTTGATAGCCGCCTTTTTTATGCCATTTTTATTCAACAATTGTGAGGTTATACTTAGAAGATGTTTGTTTAATAATCAAAGCACTATGAAACAAGAATATGCTCGCTTAGTCACCATGGCTGCATGGACGGCCACTATTGTTGCGACGCTGCTATTGGTGGTCAAAGTTGGGGCTTGGTGGGTAACGGGTTCAGTCAGCTTACTTGCCTCTTTGATTGACTCGATGCTCGATATCGCGGCATCTCTGGTTAACCTCGTTGTGGTGCGTTACTCCCTTCAGCCTGCTGACCGAGAGCATACCTTCGGCCACGGTAAAGCCGAATCACTAGCAGCGTTGGCACAGGCGATGTTTATTTCTGGCTCCGCTGTATTCCTGATCTTAAATGGTATCGAACGCTTCTTTAGACCGCATGAGTTGCAGTCCCCGGAATACGGCGTTTACGTCAGCTTGTTTGCCATCTTAGTCACCTTTGCCTTGGTTCGTTTCCAAAAGCATGTCGTGAAGAAAACGGGCAGCCAAGCCATAGCTGCAGATTCTCTGCACTATCAATCTGACCTTTATATGAATGCCGCCATTATGCTCGCGCTAGGTTTGAGCTGGTTTGGGGTCACTCAAGCAGACTCAGTTTTTGCCGTCGCAATTGGTGTTTATATCCTCTATAGCGCATTCAAAATGGTGCAAGAGGCGATTCAAACCTTACTCGATCGCAAACTGCCCGACGAAGAGCTGAAAGCAATCCGAGAATGCTGTGTGAAAGTGGAAGGGGTGCTCGGGGTTCATCAACTAAGAACCAGAATGTCAGGGCCAACTCGATTTATTCAGTTGCACTTAGAGTTGGAAGACAATATCCGATTAATTGAAGCGCATCGAATCTCTGACGAAGTCGAAGATAAACTGCTTGAGCTTTATCCACATTCAGATGTACTGATCCATCAGGATCCTTATTCTGTGGTATTAGGGGTAGAAAAAGGACAGAAGTCGCAAGATTGGTAACGCAAAAGTGCCACTTATTGGCTATCTTTTCAGCGATGCTAGTTTTAACTGTGATCCTGATATGTATCAATGATGTCAATGAGCAAAGCTGTAATACTCTTACATAAGTAGAAAAGTTACATAATTTGACGCAAATAAATGTAGTAATCCTAATTAGGAAAGGTAACATATTGCGCAGTTAAAGGAATTAAGTTGGTGGCTTATTGAAAGCGGCTAACGTAAAAATTGAAATAAGATTCCCAAAAATCGAGGGTGAGCATGATTAAGAAGATCGGTGTCTTGACGAGTGGCGGTGACGCACCAGGTATGAACGCGGCAGTTCGCGGTGTGGTTCGCACGGCGTTATCTGAAGGACTAGAAGTTTACGGTGTATTCGATGGTTACTTAGGTCTTTACGAAGATCGTATCGAAAAGCTAGATCGTTCAAGCGTTTCTGATGTAATCAACAAAGGCGGCACGTTCCTAGGCTCTGCGCGTTTCCCTGAGTTCAAAGAAGTGGAAGTGCGTCAGAAAGCGATCGAAAACCTGCAGAAGCATGGTATCGAAGCTTTAGTTGTTGTTGGTGGTGACGGCTCTTACATGGGCGCGAAAAAGCTAACTGAAATGGGTTACCCATGTATCGGTCTACCGGGCACTATCGATAACGATATTGCTGGTACGGATTACACGATTGGCTACCTAACGGCACTGAACACTGTTATCGACGCAATTGACCGTCTACGTGATACTTCATCTTCTCACCAGCGTATCTCGATCGTTGAGATCATGGGTCGTCACTGTGGTGATCTAACGCTAATGTCTGCAATCGCAGGTGGTTGTGAATACATCATCACACCTGAAACGGGTCTGGATAAAGAAAAGCTGATTGGAAATATCCAAGATGGTATCGCTAAAGGTAAGAAGCACGCGATCATTGCTCTGACTGAGCTAATGATGGATGCTAACGAACTAGCGAAAGAGATTGAAGCGGCGACGGGTCGTGAAACTCGCGCTACCGTTCTTGGTCACATCCAACGTGGTGGTCGTCCTACTGCATTTGACCGCGTTCTTGCATCTCGCATGGGTAACTATGCAGTACACCTATTGATGGAAGGTCAAGGTGGTCGTTGTGTGGGTATTCAAAAAGAACAACTTGTTCACCACGATATCATCGACGCTATCGAGAACATGAAACGTCCTGTACGTGAAGACCTATTCAAGGTTGCTGAAGAGCTATTCTAAGCCAGCTTCATATTGAACTAAAAAAGCCAGTTGGGAGACCAACTGGCTTTTTGTTTATTGGTATAAGGCTAGTTGACTAGCATAGTCGATAGCACGTAACCCACTGTCGTTGCGGTAATCACGCCAATAAAGCCTGGCAGCAAGAAGCTGTGGTTGAGCACGTACTTACCAATCTCAGTCGTACCTGAGCGGTCAAAGGTAATCGCCGCAAGATCACTTGGATAGAATGGGAAGAAGAAATACGCATAACAAGCAGGAAGCACACCGATTAGCACTGGTGCTGGAATGCCCATCGCAAAACCCAGTGGCAGCATAATGGTCAGTACCGCTGCTTGGCTCTTCAAGAATACCGACACCACGAACATGGCAATAGCAAACGTCCAAGGATGCGCTGCCACAATATCGCTTACTAGGCTGATCAAGTAGGGCTTGTGGAAACCGATAATGGTGTCACTCATCCACGCAATACCGAAGATAATGATCACCGCGGTCATACCGGCGATAAACACATTACTATGGACGATCTTTTTCGGCTCTACCTTAGTCGTTAACAGAATCAAAGCACCGACGGATAACATCAAGAACTGAATCGCGACCGACATTTTAACGCCGTCTGGTAGCAAGCCGAGATCTTTACCAAACATTGCGACAAAGATAACCGTAGCGATACCGGCTAAGAAGATGCCTAAACCGCGTTTAGCCACTTGTTGGCTGGCAGGTTCACTTTCATCTTGCTGGACTTCATCAATCAGCTGAGCTTTAAACTCGGGGTCTTGGCAACGCTCGATAAAGGCTGGGTCTTGATCCAATTCTTTACCACGTTTCAGGCTCCACAAACAGCCAACCAACACACCAATTAACGTCGCAGGTATGGTCACCAGTAACACGTTCACCAGACTGATATCTAAGTGGTTATCGGCTGCTGTTGCCATTACTACCGCAGCGGCAGCGGCGATCGGGCTAGCCGTAATCCCCATTTGTGATGCAACGGTTGCCATCGCCATCGGGCGCTCAGGACGAATGCCTTTCTTGTAGGCAACATCATAGATAACAGGCAGAAGAGGGTAAACAGAGTGACCCGTGCCGACTAATACCGTCAACGAATAGGTACAAAGTGGACCAAGAAACACGATTTGACTTGGATGCTTACGCAATAATCGCTCAGCAAACTTCACTAACAGCTTGAGGCCACCCGTTGCTTCCAGAGTCGCAGAGGCTGCGACCACAGCGAGAATAATCAGCATAACACTGATCGGTGGTGAACCCGGTGCGACACCAAATACAAACGCGAGAACCGAAACACCTAAGCCCCCGAGCAAACCGAAAGCTATGCCTCCATGGCGGATACCGATAAATATAACCGTCAGAAGCAGGAGCATATGCACGTAAAACATAATCAAACCCTACATTGGTATAAACATAGAGCTATGCTACCCAAAAGTGGTAGATGGAAACGTGACCCTATTTGCTTCTCTTGTTAGAGCAATTGACTATCGAGCTATTCCTTGTTTCGAATCAAAAATTGCACTTTAAACAAAGGCTTTGTGTTGGTTTGCTCGTAGAGATCACGAGTTCAATTTGTTGTCTCTACGTTTTTGGATTTTCTGGTGGACACCACGGCGTAGAGCTTTGATTCGATTTTCCGCTTTATCGACGCCAAGTAGTACGGTGAGTGCAAGTAGCGTGAGTATCACTGATTGTTGCATGTAACCCAGTCCAATCATCATGCCAATGGCAGCCAATACCCATATAACAGCAGCGGAGGTGACACCATGGATTTTGCCATCAAGGGTCATCATTACCCCAGCACCAAGAAATCCTACCCCAGTAATGATCTGACCGAGTACTCGCGCTTGATCTAACGTATTGGGTGAGAGCGAAACTGCCATTGACATAAACAAGTAGGTACCCGAAATCACCAAAATCGAGGTGCGAATTCCAACAGGCTTACCACGTGTTTGCCGTTCAACACCAATAAGAATGCCGTTAACGGCACAACAGAGTAGGGCCCACCAACTGAATGGACCTAGGTCGAGGAATTGTTCGATAGTGGATTGCATGTCTGGTTGCATAGTGACCTCCAAAACGTCGGAGTATGCATAGATTAGACCTGCCTATCGAACAAAAGATTTTTATCTTAAGGACAAAATTAACAACCAGTGGTGGTCAAGTTAATACTGGGTGAGGCGTTTGAGGTTGCTTCGGTATATTGCAGGTAACAGTTAAGAGAAGATTGACGGCGGCTTCCTGGCATGTACAAGATAATTCCATCATTGGCGTTGGTATTACTGAAATACCAATCCGCTCCATCCGCTCCCCATGTTGCGTCATCTATATTCGCATCAAGAATCTTAGACCAAGCATTGGCGTTGTCTGCTTTAGCATAACCATAAACAATACTGACGCTTTCCCCCTCTACAGTGACAGAGCCGCTGGCAGCGGTGTCGAGCCCTGCGATAGCAGAAACGCCAATTAACTGGTCGTTAGCGCCTTGCATTGCCCCTTTTAAACCTTGCAAGGCAGAAGTTCGGGCGTCGCTTTGTAGGTCAAGTAAGCGAGGCAGGGCTGTAACAGCAAGAATACCGAGTACAACGATTACAATGACTAGTTCTATTAGCGTAAAGCCGCGTGTATTTTTCATCATTACTCTAAATGTAGGTCGAGTGGGGTTTTACTTGTGCGCCCACCTATCTCACGAGTTAACTTAGGTACTAGGTAACCTGAGACTCGCTCCATTAGCCCTGCCATGATCGCTTTGGCCTCTTGGTCGGAGATATAAAAGTGTGCAGCGCCTTGTACTTTATCTAGCACGTGAATGTAATAAGGTAAAATGCCAGCATCAAATAAAGCGTTGCTGAGGTCTACCTGAGACTCAATGCTGTCATTGACTCCTTTTAGCATAACACCTTGGTTTAAAAGAGTAACACCTGCTTGCTTAAGGTGGCTTAATCTATCTCTCAGTTCTTGATTTATCTCTTGAGCGTGGTTGATATGCGTGACTAACACCACTTGCAGGCGTGTTTCGTTTAGCATCTGAATCAGCGCTTGAGTGATACGCTCCGGAATGACTACAGGTAAGCGGGAATGAATGCGCAGGCGCTTGATGTGTTTGATATCGGCAATATGATCAATAAGCCACAACAGCTCCTCATCCTTTGCCATTAGCGGGTCACCGCCAGAAAGGATGATTTCATTGATCTCTGGGTGTTGGGCTACATACTCTAAACTTTGCTGCCAAGCCGATTTAGAACCCTTATTTTCGTCATAGGGGAAATGACGGCGAAAACAGTAACGACAGTTAATCGCGCAGCCACCTTTGACGATCATTAACGCGCGGTTGCGGTATTTGTGCAATAAACCTGGGATGGTATTGTTTTGCTCTTCCAGTGGATCATTGGAGTAACCAGGGTGGACTTCAAACTCTTCGCTGAGCGGTAAAACCTGACGTAAAAGCGGGTCGTAAGGATTGCCTTTTTCCATTCTATCAACAAAACTTTGCGGAACACGCTGCGCAAAAAGCTTGCGAGCAGCAAATCCGTCTTGCCATGGCTTAGAATCTATTTCGAGCTGCTCAAGCAGTTTTGCAGGATCAGAGATCCCATTCGCTAGCTGTTTGAGCCAGTTTTGCTCAACAGAAACAACTTTTCGGGTTATGATGTGCGGCATTGAATTTAGCTCTAAGAATGTAAGAGGAAAAAATGGCTACTGTTAGCACCAATGAATTTAAAGGCGGCTTGAAACTAATGCTTGATAACGAGCCTTGCGTTATCTTGGAAAACGAATACGTTAAGCCAGGTAAAGGTCAAGCGTTCAACCGTGTAAAAATTCGTAAGCTTCTTTCTGGTAAAGTGCTAGAGAAAACCTTTAAGTCTGGTGAAACTTGTGAAGTTGCAGACGTAATGGATATCGACCTAGATTATCTATATAACGACGGCGAATTCTACCACTTTATGAACAACGAAACATTTGAGCAGATCGCTGCGGATGTAAAAGCGGTTGGCGAAAACGCTAAGTGGTTGGTAGAAAACAACACTTGTATGCTAACACTATGGAACGGTAACCCAATCGTAGTAACGCCACCAAACTTCGTTGAGCTTGAAGTAACAGATACTGATCCAGGTCTGAAAGGTGATACTCAAGGTACAGGTGGTAAGCCAGCAACACTATCAACAGGTGCTGTTGTTCGCGTTCCTCTATTTATCGCGATTGGCGAAGTGATCAAAGTTGATACTCGCTCTGGTGAGTACGTAGGTCGCGTTAAATAAGCCTAACTTAGGTCAAGTTTTGGAAAAAGGTCACTTCGGTGACCTTTTTTTGTTTTTCACCGATAGGATTGATGTGCCACAATTCTAGTTCAAGTAACTGTGGCTAAACTGGTATCCATGAAACAGTCTCTAACAATATGGCTTGACGCCGCTCGCCCTAAAACCTTGCCTTTGGCTTTGGTCTCTATCTTAACGGGTAGTGTATTGGCGTACTCCACGCATCAGTTTTCACCTGTGGTTGCTTTGCTGGCTTTTCTGACCGCAACGCTGCTACAAATTCTTTCTAACTTAGCCAACGATTATGGCGATGCTGTTAAAGGTACCGATAACGAAAATCGTCTCGGGCCTATGCGTGCGATTCAGTCTGGAGCTGTCACGCAGAAAGACATGAAGCAGGCAATGATCATTAATGTGGTCTTGACTGTGATCGCGGGTCTAACCTTGGTGATGTATGCGCTAGAGAGTCTACAGAGCATTTTAGCTTTCATCGGGCTAGGAGTCTTGGCCATTGTCGCAGCGATCGCATATACCGTGGGTAACAAACCTTATGGTTACGTTGGCTTAGGCGATATTTCCGTGTTTATCTTCTTTGGTTTATTGGGCGTGGCGGGTACTTATTTCCTTCATACCGGCATTGTCGCTCCTCTGCTTATCTTGCCCGCGGTTGGTTGTGGGCTATTGGCTGTCGCTGTACTCAATATCAACAATATGCGCGATATTGAGAATGATGAGGTGTGTGGCAAAAGAACGGTTGCTGTCCGTCTCGGGCAAAAGCGCGCTAAGCAATATCACTTTGCTCTGCTTAGCGGCGCTGTCGTCGCTTTTGCAGCTTACTTAATTCATCAACCGAGCCCAATTTGGATTAGCTTGCCATTTCTACTTAGCCTACTTGTTACCTTTAAACACGGTAAAGCAGTATGGCAGGCCGAAAAGCCAGCGCAAATCGCCCCAATGATGCCGGTGATCGTTAAGTGCTCTATGGTGACTAACTTATTGTTTGCTGGAGTGGTTATAGCTCAAACTCTGGTCAGTTAAATGATACATGTCATTGCAATGACTTAATGACCTTATATACTCGATGGAGATAACGAACGGTATGGGAAGGAATACTATGGAATACAATACCTCTGCCTTGTGCGACATTTATTTAGAGCAAGTAGATGTTGTAGAGCCTATGTTCAGCAACTTTGGTGGTTGTGCATCGTTCGCGGGGCAAATCACGACAGTAAAGTGTTTTGAAGATAATGGCTTGATTCGTGAGATCCTCGAGCAAGACGGTTTGGGCCGTGTGCTGCTTATTGATGGTGGTGGTTCGTTGCGTCGCGCATTGATTGATGCAGAGCTCGCATCGCTTGCGGAAGAAAACGAGTGGGAAGGTATTGTGGTTTATGGCTGTGTTCGTGAAGTCGATGAGCTGGAAGACATGAGTATTGGTATCCAAGCGATTGCTTCTATTCCTGTCGGTGCTATCTCCCAAGGTATTGGAGAAGTGGATGTGCCAGTCAACTTTGGTGGCGTGACCTTCCTTCCTGAAGATTACCTCTACGCTGACAATACCGGCGTGATTCTTTCTCAAGAGCCATTAGATGTAGACTTAGAAGTCGAAGAGGAAGAAGAGATAGCCATCGTCGATTAATCTCTACCTTTCCAGATAGACTGCACCGACTCCAAGAGTCGGTGTTTTGTTTTATGCCGCCGAGGAAAGGTGCTGAGCTCGGAGTTTCAGTGCGTATAAGTAACCACTTGTGCCACCAACAATGTTGCCTACCGCAATACCAATGAATAGCCCTTCAATATCATACAGCTGACCACCCATCCAAGCGCAAGGCAGGGTAAAGAGAAACAGACGCATAAAGCTCCATTGGAATGCCTTAAGCGGTTCATGCAGGGCGTTTAATCCAGAAACCAACATCATCATCACGCCTTGGAAACCATAGCTAAACGGCACGACTAACAAATAGTGCCAAAGCAGATCTTTTACCGCTTGTTCCTGTGAAAACAAAGCTGCGAGTGGAATGCTCAGTGGCACCATCATGATAAAAATGCCGGCCTGAAACACCATCGAGAAACGCATGCTTAAAAACAACCCGGCAAAGCTACGTGCAGGGTTATTGGCGCCCATGTTTTGGGCAATAAATGGTGTTAGGGCTGAAGTTAAAGACATCAAAACCAAGATAAGAATCGATTCGACTCGCTGCGCCGCACCATAAGCGGCGACGGCTGCAGTGCCATGAGTCGAGAGCATCATCATCAAAATCGCCCCCGACAAGGGCGTAAGAGCATTAGACAGAGCAGCCGGTGTGCCGATTTTTAGGATTTGTTGCCAGTCGAGCCAGAGGGTTTTAAAGCAAGGTAGGGCAAGTAATTTCTCTCTTTTAATCAGCACGTAAAGCGAGCCAATTAAGGCGCCGAACCAACTCATTGCACTGGCAATGGCCGCCCCTTGAATGCCCAATTCTGGGAAGGGCCCGTAGCCAAAAATCAATAGCGGATCGAGTACCCCATTGATAAGCCCGGCAAGCATCATGATTTTGGCAGGTGTTTTGGTATCCCCCGTCGCGCGAATGGCACTGTTGCCAGCCATAGGGACGACTAATAGCGGAATCGTTAGGTACCAAATATCCATGTATTGATGAATAAGTGGCAGTAGTGATTGCTCTGCACCAAGAAATAGAAACAGTGGCTCAATGGTAAACAGGCCAAGTGTAGAGGCGAGTGCGACCAGCAATACGGCTAACAGTAAGCCATGAGAAGAAAAGCGCGCAGCGACGATCGATTGACCTTGTCCGAGCAAGCGGCCGATATTGGTCGAGAGCCCCATGCCTATACCCATGGTGATGCAGTTGACTGCAAAGGTCACGGGAAAGGTATAGCTAATCGCAGCGAGCGCTTCGGTACCTAGCAGCGAGATAAAAAACGTATCCACCAAGTTAAACATCAAGATCGCCACCATGCCAAAGGTCATGGGAACGGTCATCTGTCTAAGTACTAGGGGAATCGAACCTGTTAGAAGGCCATGCTTATCCTGCATTCGGTACAACTATCGTTAGTGTGGAAAAGCGTAGGATACTTGATTGATGTGCCAGACACAAAAAAGGCCAGCTTGCGCTGACCTCAATGAGAATTTTTCAAAGTAAGAAGAAAAATTATGCTTTAGCTGCTGCCGCAGCTTTAGCAATTGCTGCGAAGCTCTTAGCATCTAGAGATGCACCACCAACTAGAGCACCGTCGATGTCTGGCTGTGAGAAGTAAGCTTCTGCGTTTTCAGGCTTAACAGAACCACCGTATTGGATGATTACTTGCTCAGCAACTGCTGCATCTTTCTCAGCGATTAGCGCACGGATAGAAGCGTGGATGCGTTGTGCATCTTCAGCTGTTGCTGCTTTACCAGTACCGATAGCCCAGATTGGTTCGTATGCGATGATTGCACCGTTTAGCGCTTCAACACCGTAAGCGTCGATAACTGCATTGATTTGACGTGCACATACTGCTTCAGTTTCGCCTGCTTCGTTTTGAGCTTCAGATTCACCGATACAGAAAACAGGTTTTAGGCCGTTCTCTTTTAGGAAGTTGAATTTCTTAGCGATGAACTCGTCAGATTCGTTGTGGTATTCACGACGCTCAGAGTGACCGATGATGATGTGAGTAGCACCGAAATCTTTTAGCATCTCTGGAGACATATCACCAGTGAATGCACCGCTGTTGTTTAGGTCAGTGTTTTGAGCACCTAGGATGATCTTGTTACCGCCTTTTGCGATTAGCTGTTCAGCTAGATCTAGGTAAAGTGCTGGTGGAGCGACAGCTACGTCAACACCTTCAACGCCTTCAAGTTCAGCGTTAAGACCAGTTAGCAGCTCTTTCACCATTGCTTTGCTGCCGTTAAGCTTCCAGTTACCCATCACTACAGGACGACGCATAGGAATATCTCCGTATTTAATCAATTAATGTAAAAAATCTTCGTAAGAATATAACAGATAAAATAGGGGAGATCATGATTACCGTCATGTCTTATTGGATATCACTCATTGGTTGGAGCTGTGATCGCTCATATCTCACCTTAATCTGCTTTCTATCAGTGATCCATTGAACAGATTGGTGGAAACCCACTCGGAATTCAGCATAGAAATTGGTAATAGTGTTGTGCACTTTTTGTTTATTGTGAAACTCTCTTACATTTGAGGAATACTATGCCGAACCTAGTAATGGAATACTCCAACTCTGTTGACGAACGCGTTAATGTTCAAGGCTTACTTGAAGACTTACATCATGTCGCGTTAACTTGCGGGTTGTTCGATGTGGATTCGGTAAAATCTCGGTCTTTGCGTTGCCATAATTGGCTGGTCGGTGAAGCGGGAGATAGCGTTGACTTTATACATATCAGCTTTGAATTGCTTGATGGCAGAACCGAAGAGCAGAAAAGAGAGTTATCTCGTCAGTTGATGACCGTATTGCAAGATCAGGCGAGTCATGTTCATAGCTTAACGGTTAACATTCGAGATATGGATAAAGCGTGTTTTCAGAAAGTAATTAACTAGTATTTTTGGAGCAAACAGGCTCTAACTTTTTATTTTTTAGGTATAAATGATGTCGATGAAAGATTTACTGTTTTCGTTTCAAGGTCGAATAGGGCGTAAAACCTATTGGATTTGGAACGTGGTTTACTATTTGATGATTGTTGGCTTTGCGATGGGGATGAATGTACTCGCTCCCTCGATCGCACATCTGATTCTACCTGTGTTTCTGATTGTCATTCTGGTTCCTGATCTAGCGATTACCGCTAAACGTTGGCATGACCGTGGTAAATCAAGTTGGTGGCTGCTGCTTAACATCCCACTTGTTATTGGACGAATGACAGTGCCAGTCGGTGATCCTTCACTAGCCGGTCAACCGTCTATGTTGCAAGCCGCGACGTCATTTGCTGCTCTAGTCTGTGGTCTATGGATTTTAGTTGAATGTGGTTTCTTAAAAGGCACGGATGGCGAAAATCAATATGGGCCGGAAGGGAGATAGAACGCTTCGCGTTATGAAAGGACTTCGTCCTCGGGAACGCTTCGCGCCGAGATGCGAGAACGGGCTGCGCCCTATGGATCGCTTCGCTGCTGGAAAACTAGTCTGACAAGCCAGCTTATCCAGTTATTTGTATCCCGCATCCCGTTTCCGTAGCAAGGCGTTCCATACGAAAAGGGTTGACGTTTATCCGCCAACCCTAAACACTCTCCAGCTCTCCAGCTCTCCAGCTCTCCAGCTCTCCAGCTCTCCAGCTCTCCAGCTCTCCAGCTCTCCAGCTCTCCAGCTCTCCAGCTCTCCGTAGGGCGAAGCCCGCTCCCGAATCTTATTTCCCAAGCGCAGCGCTACTTCCTCAGAAAAACTTCTTCCACTTGATGATCCTGACCTTTCTTCAAGATTAAGTGGGCGCGGCCTTTGGTTGGCAGGATATTGGCGTCTAGGTTAACCCCATTGATCGACTGCCAAATACTGTGTGCTTTCTCGATCGCTTTTGGTTCGGTCAACTGCGTGTAGTGACTAAAGTAAGAGCCTGGCTTGGTAAAGGCGCCTTGGCGGAACTTTAAGAAGCGTTCGACATACCACTGCTCTATCACTTCACTTTCTGCGTCGACATAAAGCGAAAAATCCAAGAAATCTGAAACAAAGACGCGATGTGGGTCGTGGGGGTAATCCATCCCGCTTTGCAAGACGTTTAATCCTTCGATGATAAGCACATCAGGTCGGTCGACGGTTTTCAGCTCTTCGGTAATGTCATAGGTGATGTGCGAGTAAACAGGTACTTCGAGGTGTGGTTTTCCGGCCTTAACGTCAGAAACGAACTCGACTAAACGCTTAATATCATAAGATTCAGGGAAGCCTTTGCGATGAAGAATACCGCGTTCATCGAGTACCTTTTTTGGGTAAAGAAACCCGTCAGTAGTCACGAGCTCAACTTTAGGGTGGTTATCCCAGCGTGACAGTAAGGCTTTAAGCAAGCGAGCTGTGGTGCTTTTACCTACCGCGACACTACCGGCAATACCAATGATAAAAGGTGGCGCAGTGCCTTGATTACCGAGGAAGTTATTGAGCACGGAATTACGGCTCTGTCGTGCAGCAACATATAAGTTAAGCAGACGGGCTAAAGGTAAGTAGATCTCTTCTACTTCTTCCATCGTGAGGCTTTCATTCACACCCTGAAGTTCAACCAGATCGGTCTCGGATAATGTCATCGGTACTGAATTGCGTAATTCAGCCCATTGTTGACGATTAAATGAGAGATATGGAGTCATAGTCATCCTAACTTGGTTTCACGATAGAGCAGCGAAAATACAACAACCGAACAAGATTGCAAACGACATCGTCGACATTCGCGTATTTTTTGCCGATAAATTGCGCGAAATTTCAACAAATAAGCCCAATCAGTAGAAAAAGAAGTTTTTTTTTAAATTTACTATTGCAAGGCAGAAAATCATTCAATAGAATGCGCACCACTTATGCCGACTTAGCTCAGTAGGTAGAGCAACTGACTTGTAATCAGTAGGTCACCAGTTCGATTCCGGTAGTCGGCACCATTTTTCCTTTATGAGAAAAGTGGATTGAAAATTTGGAGGGGTTCCCGAGTGGCCAAAGGGATCAGACTGTAAATCTGCTGGCACTGCCTTCGATGGTTCGAATCCGTCCCCCTCCACCATATTCTTAAGGAAATAGCTCACAGAGTTACGTGTTGCGGGCATCGTATAATGGCTATTACCTCAGCCTTCCAAGCTGATGATGCGGGTTCGATTCCCGCTGCCCGCTCCACTCTAATTTGAGTGCTGATATAGCTCAGGTGGTAGAGCGCATCCTTGGTAAGGATGAGGTCGGCAGTTCGAGTCTGCCTATCAGCACCAGCTCTAAGCAATGTTTCCTTTTGATACTTTCTCTTTACTAAACTACGTTTAGTGATTGAGAGAAGTTTATCACCAAGACTTTTTGGTTGCGTGGTCATTCAAGCCACCTAAATCCGTACCTAGAGGGACAACTCATGTCTAAAGAAAAATTTGAACGTACGAAACCGCACGTAAACGTTGGTACTATCGGCCACGTTGACCACGGTAAAACAACTCTAACTGCAGCGATCTGTACTACTCTTTCAAAAGTATACGGCGGTGAAGCGAAAGACTTCGCATCTATCGATAACGCTCCAGAAGAGCGTGAGCGCGGTATCACAATCGCAACTTCTCACGTTGAGTACGACACTCCAACTCGTCACTACGCACACGTAGACTGTCCAGGACACGCGGATTATGTTAAAAACATGATCACAGGTGCTGCACAGATGGACGGTGGTATCCTAGTTGTTGCTGCGACAGATGGCCCAATGCCACAAACTCGTGAGCACATCCTACTAGGCCGTCAGGTTGGTATCCCATACATCATCGTATTCATGAACAAATGTGACATGGTTGACGATGAAGAGCTACTAGAACTAGTAGAAATGGAAGTTCGTGAACTTCTATCTGAGTACGATTTCCCAGGTGATGACCTACCAGTTATCCAAGGTTCTGCACTAGGCGCACTAAACGGCGAAGAGCAGTGGGAAGCGAAGATCGTTGAGCTTGCAGAAGCACTAGATTCTTACATCCCAGAGCCGGAGCGTGCAATCGATCAGCCATTCCTAATGCCTATCGAAGACGTATTCTCTATCCAAGGTCGTGGTACAGTAGTTACTGGTCGTATCGAGCGCGGTATCCTAACTGTAGGTGACGAAGTAGAAATCGTTGGTATCAAAGAGACAACAGTAACGACATGTACTGGTGTTGAAATGTTCCGTAAGCTTCTAGACGAAGGTCGTGCGGGTGAGAACGTTGGTGCACTTCTACGTGGTACTAAGCGTGACGAAGTAGAGCGTGGTCAAGTACTAGCAGCTCCTAAGTCAATCAACCCACACACTAAGTTTGAGTCTGAAGTATACGTACTGTCTAAAGATGAAGGTGGTCGTCACACTCCATTCTTCAAAGGCTACCGTCCACAGTTCTACTTCCGTACAACTGACGTAACTGGTAACATCGAGCTACCAGAAGGCGTAGAAATGGTAATGCCAGGCGATAACATCAAGATGACTGTTGAACTAATCGCTCCAATCGCGATGGACGAAGGTCTACGTTTCGCAATCCGCGAAGGTGGCCGTACAGTTGGTGCTGGTGTTGTTGCTAAGATCTTCGACTAATTCTTCGGAATTAGCTAAAGACTTCGGAAAATCTTTGAATAAGATTTGACGAACCAGTAGCAAAAAGGGCATCATTTGATGCCCTTTTTCTGCACTATACAAAATGTCTGTTGTTTTCTTATTCAGCATGGCATTGAGCAGGATTTTTTGGTTGAGGTGTTGCGTCTCAATCAATAAAAGAGTACGTCAATTTATTTAAATTGTCGTTTCATGGATTTGCCCTGCAACAGCGGGGTTGTTGTCGTCTATATTAAGACTTAGACAGGTTGGTTTTATGAAAGCAAATAATGCTGAAACTCCTGATAGCTCAAATGGCGCAGATATCTTCAAGTGGATTGTCACTTTTGCTCTGCTAGCTGCCGCTGTTGTGGGTAATTACCTGTATGGTGAAATGTCTGTAGTGATTCGCGCTGCAGGTGTTGTTGTACTAATCGCTGCGGCACTTGGTGTTGCTGCTACAACAACTAAGGGTAAAGCTGCGATCGAGTTTGCAAAAGAATCGCGTATGGAAGTACGTAAAGTTGTTTGGCCTACACGCCAAGAAACAATGCAAACGACTTTGATCGTTTTAGCTGTAAGTATTGTAATGGCTCTAGTGCTTTGGGGCATCGACGGCATTATGGTTCGTCTTGTTGCTCTAGCAACTGGGGTATAGAGGGTTTTAATTCATGAGTGAAGCTCCAAAAAAACGCTGGTATGTGGTTCAAGCCTTCTCTGGATTTGAAGGTCGTGTAGCCCAATCTCTTCGTGAGCATATCAAAATGCACAGCATGGAAGAGCTGTTTGGTGAAGTTCTAGTTCCTACTGAAGAAGTAGTGGAAATGCGTGCAGGTCAGCGTCGTAAGTCTGAGCGTAAGTTCTTCCCTGGTTACGTCCTAGTTCAGATGATCATGAACGATGAATCATGGCACTTAGTACGCAGTGTGCCGCGTGTCATGGGCTTCATTGGTGGTACCTCTGATCGTCCAGCTCCTATCACTGATAAAGAAGCTGATGCGATTCTGAACCGTCTTGAGAAAGCGAGCGAAGCACCTCGTCCACGTACTATGTACGAAGCGGGTGAAGTGGTACGCGTTACTGACGGTCCATTTGCTGACTTCAACGGTACTGTTGAAGAAGTGGATTACGATAAGAGCCGCGTGAAGGTGTCTGTATCGATCTTTGGTCGTGCAACACCAGTTGAGCTTGAATTTGGTCAGGTTGAAAAACTTGACTAAGACTCTGTTTTTTAGAGTATAAAAAATCACCTTTTTAGGGTTGTATAAGGCGCGAATTATGACTATAATTTCGCGCCTTATTATTTTGGCTTGTACATAAGTATTGAGCGGAAATAAAAAGTATTTATATCAACGGGGAGCTGATCAGTCGATTAGCGTTTGTACCCAAAATTAGGAATTATCATGGCTAAGAAAGTTGAAGCTTACATCAAGCTACAAGTTGCTGCTGGTATGGCGAACCCGAGTCCACCGGTTGGTCCTGCTCTAGGTCAACACGGTGTGAACATCATGGAATTCTGTAAAGCGTTTAACGCAAAAACAGAATCTGTTGAGAAAGGTCTACCGACTCCAGTTGTTATCACAGTATACAACGACCGTTCTTTCACGTTCGTAACTAAGACTCCACCTGCTGCAGTTCTTCTTAAGAAAGCGGCTGGCGTTAAGTCTGGTTCAGGTCGTCCAAACACTGAAAAAGTGGGTACTGTAACTGACGCTCAGCTTCAGGAAATCGCAGAAACTAAAGCTGCAGATATGACTGGTGCTGACATCGAAGCAATGAAGCGTTCTATCGCTGGTACTGCTCGTTCAATGGGCCTAGTGGTAGAGGGTTAAGATCATGGCAAAACTAACTAAGCGTATGCGCGTTATCCGCGAAAAAGTTGACGTAACTAAAGAATACGAAATCAACGAAGCTGTTGCTCTTCTTCAAGAACTAGCAACTGCTAAATTCGTTGAGTCTGTAGACGTTGCTGTTAACCTAGGCATCGATGCTCGTAAATCTGACCAGAACGTACGTGGTGCAACTGTACTACCTCACGGTACTGGCCGCGAAATCCGCGTTGCAGTGTTCACTCAAGGTGCAAACGCTGAAGCAGCTAAAGAAGCTGGCGCAGACATCGTTGGTATGGAAGATCTTGCTGAGCAAGTTAAGAAAGGCGAAATGAACTTTGACGTAGTTGTTGCTTCTCCAGATGCAATGCGCGTTGTAGGTCAACTAGGTACTATCCTAGGTCCTCGCGGTCTTATGCCAAACCCTAAAGTTGGTACTGTAACTCCTAACGTTGCTGAAGCAGTTAAGAACGCTAAAGCTGGTCAGGTTCGTTACCGTAACGACAAGAACGGCATCATCCACACTACTATCGGTAAAGCAAACTTCTCTGCTGAGCAGATCAAAGAGAACCTAGAAGCTCTTCTAGTTGCTCTGAAGAAAGCTAAGCCGTCTTCTGCTAAGGGTACATTCCTACAGAAGGTTAGCATCTCTACTACAATGGGTGCTGGTGTTGCTGTTGATCAGGCTAGCCTGAACACTCTAGCAAACTAATAAATTTGCTTAGGCGTGGAATTAGTGTATAATTCTGCGCCTAATATTTGTGGTTGGGGCTGAACTTTGGTTCATTAAATTCGTTTGAATTTAGTCTGAATTATGACCCAGTCTCCGTCCAAGACCGTAGGTGTTTGCTTTTTGTAAACTTAATTTCCCTACGTAGATGGTGCCCGAACTGACAGAAAGCTCTATGTAAATAGTTACCTTTCTTCTGGGAAGCACCTCAATAGCTCTCACTGTTGTGATAATAGTGAGTGGTGTAACGACAACCAGGAGTAAATCCAAGATGGCTTTAAACCTTCAAGACAAAAAAGCAATTGTTGCTGAAGTCAACGAAGCTGCCAGCGGTGCACTTTCTGCAGTTGTAGCTGATTCTCGTGGCGTTGAAGTGGGCGCGATGACTTCTCTACGTAAACAAGCTCGTGAAGCGGGTGTTTATGTACGAGTTGTTCGTAACACACTAATGCGTCGTGCGGTAGCTGGTACTGATTACGAGTGTCTAACTGACACTTTCACTGGTCCTACGCTAATCGCATTCTCTAACGAGCACCCAGGTGCTGCAGCGCGTCTTTTCAAAGACTTCGCTAAAGAGAACACTGACTTCGAGATCAAAGCTGCTGCATTTGAAGGCGCGCTAACTGACGCTGAAGTACTAGCGACACTACCAACTTACGACGAAGCAATCGCACGCCTAATGATGTGCATGAAAGAAGCTTCTGCAGGCAAGCTGGTACGTACTATCGCTGCACTACGCGACCAAAAAGAAGAAGCTGCGGCATAAGCCTTGCTTTTTTCTGGTTGCTTAATAAACTTATTGTTGATTTAAAAGAGAATTGTTATGTCTATTACTAACGAGCAAATCCTAGACGCAGTTGCAGAAATGTCTGTAATGCAAGTTGTTGAACTAATCGAAGCGATGGAAGAGAAATTCGGCGTTTCTGCTGCTGCTGCTGTTGTAGCTGGCGGCGCTGCTGGTGGCGAAGCTGCTGCTGAGCAAACTGAGTTCGACGTAATCCTAGAATCTGCTGGCGGCAACAAAGTTGCTGTAATCAAAGCAGTACGTGGCGCAACTGGCCTAGGTCTTAAAGAAGCTAAAGCTCTAGTAGACGGCGCTCCTGCACCTCTTAAAGAAGGCGTAGAGAAAGACGA